>JAEZRL010000184.1 GCA_023440945.1 Bacteroidota bacterium | reverse complement strand
CAATGCCTCCATACATGCCTCGTTCCATTTGCACTGTTTCGTTTTGATGAGAATGATACCAGTAAGTTCCCGGATCAGGTAATTGAAAGCGGTATTCAAAAGTTTCACCCGGTGCAATAGGTTGCTGTACTTCGCCTGTCCCGTCCATATTGGCTGGTAGCCTTATTCCATGCCAGTGAACAAACGTTGATTCGGGCAGATTGTTTATTAATTTTACAACCAATGTATCACCTTGTAGCTTTAAGAACAGGGCCGGGAACTTGCTGATTAAAGCCCCATGCACGAATAGTTTTACCTGGTCTTATTTCCCAGTTAAATTCGCTTGCTTCGAGTGTGTACTCAACTGTTTTGCTTGTCGGTTTCATTTTAGGTAGTTTTGGTAGAAAGATTATTTTAATTGATAATGCAAAGCTATACCACGATCAAGCGCTTGTTATTATATTTTAAACCGTTTTCTTTATATAATTTTTTGATTCATCGAAACAGATAAATGTTCTCACCAACAACCTTTCTTTACAGAATATTTTTATAGCGATATTTGAATAAACAGTAAATAAACGATGAAGATGAAATCGAAAACAAACGTATTGTCGAAAACATTTCTTGTAACCGCAGTTGTTTTTATAACGCTTTTAATGAATAGCTGCGCATCGTCGCGTTCGCAATACAAGGCAAACCCTTTTTACTTTTTTCAAATGTCAGATACACAGTTTGGAATGTTTACTGATAATAACGGGTTTGAAAAGGAAACTGTCAACTTTGAAAAAGCAATTGATGCGGCAAACAGACTTCATCCTGCTTTTGTTATTGTTTGCGGCGATTTAGTGAATAAAACAGGAGATGATGCTCAGATAGCAGAGTACAAACGAATTGCAGGTAAGTTAGATCATTCAATTGCATTATATAATGTTGCAGGAAATCATGATGTTGCAAATAAACCGACAAAAGAATCTTTGGAAGATTATCGCAAAAACTTTGGCCCTAATTACTATTCTTTCAAACAAGGTAACTTATATGGCATCGTATTAAACTCTTCGCTTTTCTTTGATTCAACAGGTGCGCCGGAAGAAGCAAGAAAGCAGGATGAATGGTTGCACAAAACGCTTGAAGAAGCGAAGAATCAGAAATTTACCAACATCGTCATCTTTCAGCATATTCCATGGTTTCTGGAGAATGTGGAGGAGAAAGATCAATACTTTAATATTCCAACTTCGATCCGCCAAAAATATATTGATCTATTTCAATCTTATGGTGTAAAGTACATTTTTGCAGGACATCTTCATAAAAATGCAATTGGTCATGCAAAAGATCTTGAAATGATAACAACAGGTCCTGTCGGTAAACCTTTAGGAAAAGATCCATCCGGTTTTCGTATCGTAAACGTTAATGGAAGTACGCTTACACATCATTATTATGCACTTGATTCATTACCTTCAAAGATAGAGTTGAGTAAATAGAAATGTTCTATCTATTTTTTGTAATTGATGAAAAAGTAATTGAACGGTTTCAGCAAAAATTTGTGTAATTAGCAGTAGTATGACAGCAGAGCATCAACGACTGAAGGTTAATTCAGGTCAAAAAGTTCCTCTTGAGCAATGGGGTCCTTATGTTTCGGAAAGGCAATGGGGAACGGTAAGAGAAGATTACAGTGAAAATGGCGATGCATGGAATTATTTTCCTTTCAATCACGCTTATGCGAGAGCTTATCGGTGGGGCGAAGATGGATTAGCAGGTATCTCGGATTATTTTCAAAACATGTGTTTTTGTGTTTCCTTATGGAATGGAAAAGATGAGATACTGAAAGAACGTTTGTTTGGCCTTGGTAATTATGAAGGCAACCACGGCGAAGATGTAAAGGAACTGTATTATTATCTTGATAATATTCCTTCGCATTATTATATGCAGATGCTGTACAAATATCCGCAGCAGGCTTTTCCTTACGATAACCTAAGACAGGAAAATGCAAAACGTTCCAAACTTGAACCTGAATATGAAATTTTAGATACAGGTGTTTTTAACGATAATAAATATTTTGATGTTTATATCACTTATGCCAAATATAGCAAACGCGATATTGGTATAAAAATAGAAATAATCAATCGTGGTGATAAAACAGCACCTATAACCGTGTTGCCAACTTTATGGTTTTATAATCGCTGGTGTTATGGCGGCCTTGAAGAAAAACCGGTGCTGAAAGAAATAGAAGATGGTGTTGTAAAAGCAACGCATGAAAGATTAGGTGCTTACTATTTTTATTATCAAAAAAATAGCGATCGTTTCTTTACAGAGAACGAAACCAATTTTAAAAAACTATTCAATAAAGAAAACGCTGTTCCGTTTACAAAAGATGCTTTTCACGAAGCGATCATCAATAAAAATAATATTGATCAGCTTCGCAAGAACAATCAGGGAACCAAGTTTGCTCCTGTTTATAATTTTAAAATTCCAGCAGGTTCATCTAAAACTATTTTTTTGCGCTTAACCGATGAACCTAAAGATGCTCCTTTCAATCGTGGCTTCGATCTCATCTTCACCAAAAGAAAATTAGAAGCAGATGAATTTTACGATGCTGTGCTTCCGAAAAACATTTCTGAAGATCATCGTAAAATACAACGCCAGGCACTTGCAGGTTTGTTATGGAGCAAGCAATATTATCATTATGATGTGGAGAGATGGATATCTACAAGCGATGGTATTGCGCCAATTAGCGAACAACGTAAAAAAGGCCGTAACCACGATTGGCTGCATCTGAAGAACCAGGATATTATTCTTATGCCGGATAAATGGGAGTATCCATGGTATGCGGCATGGGATCTTGCTTTTCATTGTATTTCGATGGCAATGATTGATCCTGTATATGCAAAACACCAGTTGCTGTTAATTATGCGTGAATGGTATATGAAACCTGATGGCCAACTGCCTGCTTACGAATGGAATTTTAGTGATGTAAATCCGCCTGTTCATGCACTTGCTGCATTAAAAGTTTATTACATCGAGAAAAGAAAAACAGGCAAGGGCGACATTAGTTTTTTAAAAAGAATTTTCCAGAAGCTTATTATCAATTTCACCTGGTGGATAAACCGTAAAGACCCCAATGGCAATAACATTTTTGAAGGTGGATTTTTAGGATTGGATAACATCGGCGTTTTTAACCGCAGTATGCAATTGCACGGACAAATGGAACTGGAGCAGGCCGATGGTACAAGCTGGATGGGAATGTATGCACTGAATTTGATGGATATGGCGATTGAAATTGCTATGCACGATATTACATTTGAAGATGCAGCAACAAAATTCTTTGAACATTTTGTTTTGATAGCAGAAGCTTTGAATGAGTTAGGAATGTGGAATGATGAAGACAAATTTTATTATGACACACTGGCTTTTGTTGGTGCAAACCCGATGCAGTTGCGTATTCAATCCATTGTTGGATTAACATCGCTTTTTGCTGTTTCTATTATAGAGAAGAATGTTTTGCAAAAGCTGAATGATTTTACCAAACGCATTACCTGGTTCGAGAATTATCGCAAAACAAATAACAAGTTTTGGCCCAATGAAGAAAAAGCGGAAGAAGAAAAACTGCTTATCTCGCTCATACCAAAAGAGCGTTTGATCGCTTTGCTTTCAAGATTATTGAACGAAGCAGAATTTCTTTCGGATGGCGGCATAAGAGCTTTATCAAAATACCACGAAAACCATCCTTATTCCGTTCATATTGCCGGAACCCAATACACCATTCAATACGATCCCGGTGATTCTACTTCCAATTTTTATGGTGGTAACTCAAACTGGCGTGGACCGGTTTGGATGCCTATCAATTATCTCATTATTGAATCAATCAGAAAATTCGGATTGTATTATCGCGATGGTTTAAAAATAGAATATCCAACAGGCTCCGGTCAATATCTTACACTATTGCAAATTGCAGATGCACTTGCAAGAAGAGTGATAAGTTTATTTGAAAAAGATGCAGCGAACAACCGCCGGATGCATGGCGATTATAACTGGTTTTACAAACAAAAAGGCAATGAAGATTTATTATTGTTCTATGAATATTTTCATGGGGATAATGGTAATGGCTTAGGTTCAAGTCACCAAACAGGATGGACGTCTCTTGTGGCAGAATTAATAAGTGAATATCCGGGTAAAGAAGAGCCTGAAAACAGTGAAAATGGAGTAAATGTTACACAAGATAAATTCGAAGAAGGCGTGCTTAATGAAGTGCATAATCCTGCAGGTATGTAAAAGACGGTGTAAGTTCTCCGTTTTTTAGAATGGTAGCACGCTCAATCATTTCGCTGCCACCCATAAAAATATCATTCAATACATATTTTATTAATTGCTGGCCAAAATAACGGCTTGCATCTCTTGGTAATTCGTTAGGTAAATTACCTACAGCCATCACATCTACTGAGCCTGGCAAAAAAGGCGCAGTTTTTTCTCTGGTAAAACGATCAACACCATAAACAGGATCTTCTATCGTTGCATCGCCTAAATTGCATGGGATACTTCCATATATATCATCCGTTATATCGGCAATTGTTTGTATGCGAAAATCATCACGTTTCATTGTATTCCATTCGAATAAACGAGGAATATTTCTATCCCAGTAAATACCGTTAATAAGAAGATCCGTGTGCGAACAATACTCTTCAAACAAACATTCATATAGCTCACCGTTTTGATGGAATTCGTCTTTCATATAATCCATTCTTTCGCGATGCCGGTACAGATCACGTCCCTTTAACTGCACAAAAACAGAATAGGTGAAAGAACGGCTTAAATATTCATCCGGTTCCACTTCTTTTATGTCGAGCAAATTCATTATTTCAACAACGCCATGAGCCACTCTTCCGCTTCCGGTAACAACTATTTTAACAGGCGGAAGTTTCAATCCAAAATAATTATGGATCAAAACGCGATAATCTTTTTGTTTATACACACGTTCCATTTCATATTCGCCGGTTCGTTTGCCATAAGCCATTAAGCCATTACATGCGCCAACAATGCCTGCAAAAAAGCCAAAACCAATTAAACGTTGTCCGTCTTCATGCGTTAAACATTCGTAATCTATCAGCGTTATTTTTTTATCTACCAAAGCATGCATTAACTTTTGGTTATAAGCCTGTTTCTTTTTGGTGTGCGAAAAAAAGAGATACGTTTTGCCTTGTATCAATTGTGCTACAGGTACTTCTTTTATGCCGAGTAATAAGGAACAGGAAGAAAGATCATGCTGCACTTTTATTCCGGCCTGTTCATATTCCTCATTTTTATAACAACGATGTATGGAAGGTTCAACAATGATATCGCAATCAACATGTTTTTTTAGCCATTTGCATTGAGCCGGTGTTAATGCAACACGGTTATCTGCCGGAACTTTTCCTTCTTTAATAAGGCCGATCTTTATCATTAGGGTAACTTTGTTTGTAAGTTTATGTTACCGGCTGCATTGCTGCTATCT
Organism: Bacteroidota bacterium; assembly: GCA_023440945.1. GTDB lineage: Bacteria > Bacteroidota > Bacteroidia > Chitinophagales > Chitinophagaceae > JAEZRL01. The sequence goes on along the minus strand of JAEZRL010000184.1, from coordinate 1,992 downwards.
TCTTCGTTGTGTCACTCACTTGTACTGCAGAAGCATCGGTCGACTTTTGACCGTCGCCCTGAACGTTGAAGTGAGTGACACAACAGACGATGCCACAGAGAACGAAAGCCGGTACCATAATATACATTGTAGTTTGAAAGGTTAAGAATCTTAGAAGAAAATTATGAACTATTTTGAGTTGTACGAAATACCTTTTTCATTATCGCCGGACAAGGAATTGGTAAAACGCAAATTTTATGAACTGAGCAGGAAGTATCACCCGGATTTTTACATGAATGCAGATACGGAAGAGCAGGCAGAAGCTTTACAAAGATCCGCAGATGTAAACAAGGCTTTTAAAGTTTTCAGCAACCGGGATGAAACGATAAAATACCTTTTGCAACAAAAAAACCTGCTGGAGGAAGAAGAGAAATACCAGTTATCGCCTGATTTTTTAATGGAGATGATGGAACTGAATGAGCAGTTAATGGACGCAAAAATGGAAAATGATGAAACCGCCTTTGAAAATATCAAACAGCAAATCGGCAACATTGAAGCCGGTATCTACCAGCCTGTTTCAAAAATTATTGAGCAGTATAAGGAAGGCATTACTTCCGAAGAAGAGTTGCTGCAAGTAAAAGATTATTATTATAAGAAAAAATACCTGCGGCGTATTTTGGAAGGAATGCATTGATACACTAATATTGCAGCCCATTGCCCGGATGGCGGAATTGGTAGACGCGTCAGACTCAAAATCTGGTATTCGCAAGGATGTGCAGGTTCGATTCCTGTTCCGGGCACAACCCCAACTGTTTAGGCCTTGTAAATCGAGAGATTTGCAGGGCTTTTTTGATTTAAAAATGATGCACTTTTCCTTAAAAGTATCATTAGTTGTTGCAGCTTTATAAAAATCAATAGGAAATTCTCTAACCTTCTTCTCTTCCTTTTTACTTTTCTTTAAAGCAACCCTGTAAACTTATCCTTCGTTTTCTATTAAAAACATTTATATGAAAACGCGTAGTATCCTTCTTAGCCTTATGTGCACACTGCTTTTATTTTTAGTGTTTAATGGCTGCAGCAAATCAAACGATAATGGTTATGGTAACAACAATAATAACAATGGCGGTAGCGGAAATGCGGTCAGTATTAAAGGATTTGCTTTTTCGGTAAGTACTTTAAATGTTGCTGAAGGTACAAAAGTTACATGGACAAATAATGATGCTACAACCCATACTGTTACGGCGGATGATGATAGTTTTAACAGTGGTGATATTGCAGCGGGACAAACTTATTCTCGAACATTTTCAGTAGCAGGTACGTATAACTATCATTGCGTTTATCACAGCATGATGAAGGGTTCTGTTGTAGTTAAACCATAATTTCTTCTGAACTATAGCAATCGGTTATGTGCGATTAATGCTATAAAAAAACTATTTACAAACCAACTCTTATTATTAAAAACACAAAAGCCTTTGCTAAAGGATTAGCAAAGGCTTTTTTATTATGTGTTATTTGGAATAATTAAAAGCTAAAGCATGAGTGCTATCTGGTCTTGTTGTATCAGGTGCAGGTTTATCAGTTGTATCACCCGGTATAGTATCTCTCACCATATTCCAGGCAACCAATTTACTGCTATCTGGTTTTGTTGTATCAGGCATTGTTGTATCACCCGGTACAGTATCTCTTACCATATTCCAACTGAACAACTTAGCGCTGTCTGGCTTTGTTGTATCAGGAGTGGTGGTATCACCAGGCACAGTGTCGGTGTAATAACCTGCATTACCGCTAAAATAAGCAGCATCACTTCTCAATTTTCCTTTGTTGTTTGTTGCATGAATCGCTGCCACTGACAGCAATAACATACCGGCAATAATGATCTTTTTCATGGTTAACTTGTTTATATTTTTTAATCGGTAGCGGTATTAAGCCAATACTATGCCAGAATGGTTAGATGTTGTTGCAGTAACGTAAAAAGTAGATGGTTTTTGAAAGATTTATAAATTGTTATACATG
>JAEZRL010000176.1 GCA_023440945.1 Bacteroidota bacterium | reverse complement strand
GATAATGCACGACCGAAATTATTTTGGTTGTTTGATGGTTGAAACAGGTGATGCAGACGCAATGATATCCGGACTTACGAGAAATTATGCGGAAGCGATACGTCCGGCGCTGCAGATCATCGGCACGGAGGAAGGTGTAAAAAAAATTGCGGGGATGTATTTGTTATTGACGAAACGGGGGCCAATATTTCTTGCAGATACAACTGTGAATTTCAATCCAACTGCAGAAGAACTTGCCGATATTACCTTGCTTGTTGCAAAAGAAGTTAGAACGTTCAACCTTACGCCGCGTATAGCCATGCTTAGTTATAGCAATTTTGGTAGTAGTAATTCTCCTGAAGCAAAACTTGTAGCCGAAGCAACAGCGATATTAAAACAACGCAATCCATCTTTGATTGTTGATGGCGAAATGCAGGCATCAATGGCTTTCAATAACGAGATATTAAAAGAAAATTATCCCTTCAGCAGTTTGGTAGATGAAGAAGTAAATACATTAATTTTTCCTAATCTTGCTGCCGGTAATGTAGCTTATAATTTATTAAAAGAAGTAGGCGGCGCAGATGCTATCGGACCGATCTTATTAGGATTGAAAAAACCAGTTCATGTGCTGCAGTTAGGAAGTTCGGTGCGAAGTATTATCAACATGGCAAACATTGCCGTTGTGGATGCACAGCAAAAATGCCGCATCAATACAGAAGAAGAAGTGCAGCGTTCGCCCTGGTGGAAGAAACTAAAGAAGAACAAACAAAAACGAATACAATAGAATGGGACTTCTAACACATACAGGCCGGTATCTGCTCATGCTCAAATCCATGTTCAGCAGGCCCGAGAACATTAAGATGTACTGGAAAGAGTTTATGCATCAATGCGTGGAAATCGGTATCGGCTCTTTGCCCATTGTTATTATTATTTCTTTGTTTCTAGGTGCGGTAACAACTGTGCAAACTGCTTATCAGTTAGTAAGTCCGTTGGTTCCTCCATCCACTATTGCCCAAATAGTAAGAGACAGTATGATCCTCGAATTATCACCAACTGTATTAAGCATTGTATTGGCGGGCGTGGTGGGCAGTAAAATTGCCAGTGAGTTAGGAAACATGCGTGTATCAGAACAAATAGATGCACTTGAAATTATGGGTATCAATCCTACAACTTATCTCGTGTTACCAAAAATAATAGGTGCATTACTTGTAATTCCAATGCTTATTATTCTTTCCGCCGTGTTAGGCATTTGGGGCGGACGTATGGCAGGTGATGTTTCAGGCATTCTTGGTTCAGATATTTTTGATATTGGACTACGTCAAAATTTCCATGCCTACAATGTTTATTTTGCCTTAAGCAAGGCTTATACTTTCGCTTTTATTGTTAGTAGCATTTCTTCTTATTATGGATTTTATGTAAAAGGCGGTGCACTCGAAATTGGCCAGGCAAGTACCAAAGCAGTGGTTGTAAGCTGTATTCTTATTTTGATAGCAGATTATGGTTTGGCAGCCTTGTTACTATAAATCTTTTTCTCTTTGTTATAGTAAAAGAAATTATTGCTACAGATGTTGATTGTGCAATAATTAGATCAATTTGTTTTTTCAAAAAAAGAAAGTAAAAGCAAAAAATGTAAATCGTCTTTCTCCTTCCCTTATCTTTTTCTGCATAAAAAACAGAAAAGAAAGTTCATGTATTAACTTTAAGCATCAAAATAGTTAGCATGAACAGAAGAAACTTTATCAAAAACACCTCTCTTGCAACCGCCGGAATCACTGTTTTAAACTTTCCTGTATTTGGAAAAAATGCACCAAGCAACAAAGTTGTATTAGCAGTGATGGGCGTTAACAGTCGTGGCTCTTATCTCGCCAAATCATTTTCATCTCTGCCGAATGTAGAAGTAGCTTATATCTGCGATGTAGAAGATCATGCGATACAAAATGGTTTGGATGCATTAAAAGATGCACCGCGAAAACCTTCAGTTGTAAAAGATGTACGAAAGCTTGTAACGCAAAAAGATTTTGATGCCTTGTTAATAGCAGCACCTGATCATTGGCATACACCTGCAGCTATTCTTGGTGTACAAAACGGTAAACATGTATATGTTGAAAAACCTTGTGGTCATGATCCGCATGAAGGCGAACTCGTTTCACAGGCTTATAAAAAATATGGTAAGCATATACAAATGGGTAACCAGCGCCGTTCAATGCCCACCTTGATAAAAGGCGTAAAAGATGTGCAAAAGGGCATCATTGGTAAAGTGTATTTTGCCAAAGCGTGGTATGCAAATAACAGGAAGTCTATTGGATATGGAAAACAAATTCCTGTTCCGCCAACATTGGATTATGAATTATGGCAAGGACCTGCACCACGCAAGCCATACCAGGATAATCTTATTCATTATAACTGGCACTGGTTCTGGAACTGGGGTACAGGAGAAGCTTGTAATAACGGAACGCATGAAATTGATTGTTGCAGATGGTTTTTAGGTGTTGATTATCCCAGCAAAGTAACATCTGCCGGCGGACGTTATGCATTTAAAGATGATTGGCAAACCCCCGATACACAAGTAGCTTCATTTGAGTTTCCCGAAGAAAAAGCAATCACATGGGAAAGTCGCAGTTGCAATAATTACCCTGTAGAAGGAGAGAGCCGTGGTTTCATTATTTACGGAGATGGAGGAACGCTTGTTAACGATGGCGGCGGTGGATATAAAGTTTATGATACTAAAAACAAGTTAGTTCAGGATGTGAAGACAAATGTTGAGGCTGAAGCAAACAATTTAGTGAGTTCAACAGGAAATCTGGATCTGTATCACTTTCAAAATTTCGTTGAAACGATAAGAGGCAATGCGCAGTTAAATTCACCTGTTGATGAAGGTGCAAAAAGTGTATTGCTTTGTCATCTTGCAAATATTGCACAACGTACAGGAAGAGCCTTACATTGCGATACAAGCAATGGTCACATTTTAAATGATAAAGAAGCCATGGATTTATGGCAACGAACTTATGAGAAAGGTTGGGAGCCAAAAGTGTGAGAAGAAGAAAGAAAAAAAGTGTCAGACACGCCAAAGTGTCTGACACTTAACTTAAACTACTATTACAACATCCTGATCTTTATACTTCTGAAGCTTACTTCATTTCCATGATCCTGCAATAAAACATGTCCTTTTGGTGCTTCACCGAAGTGATCCCAAACATGGTATTTACTAACCGCTACTAATGCTTCAAATTCTTGTGAGCCTCTTTCATATTCCAACACTTTAATTCCGTTCAACCAGTGTTCTACATGATTATTAGGATAAACTACAACTCTTCCATGATTCCATTCACCTGGTTTATTATAAAATCTTTCTGATTTAACAGCAGGAATAAGATCATATAAAGACGACATTGTTCTGTTGCCTGCTCTTCCAAGTTTTGCATCGGGATGAAGTTTGTCATCCAACACCTGGTACTCGAGCCCGATTGCAGAGCCGGGATTGTTTTCAGAAAGTGTAACAAAATATTTTACACCACTGTTAGCCCCTGGAGTAAGTTTAAACTCGAAACTTAGTTCGAAAGCGCTGTATTCCTCTGTTGTAACAATGTCGCCACCATTTGCTGCTTCTTTCCCTTGCGAGGATAACACCGTTATCGTTCCATCCTTTATTGTCCAGCCCTTTTCAGGAAAACCCGGTTTGTAAGCACCCTTCCAGCCGTTCGAAGTTTTTCCATCAAACAATAATTTCCATCCTTGTTGCTGCTCACTTGCAGAAACAGAATTAGGTATATTATTTACAATAAAAACATCGTTGGGGAAATCAGAAGGCTTCAGGTCCGTTGTTTTTATACGGATATTTTTCCAGTACATTTTCTTCCCTGCATCTTCCGGCTTGCCTACTGCATGAACCTGTAATGCAATAAAACCTTTGTTCGAAACCGAATCAATCAAATGTGCTACGGGAATATTATTCACCCATGTTTTTATTTCGTTGCCGATAGCTTCAATTTTTATGTGATTAAATTTACCGAATTCAAAAGCACCATGTGCCATCGGATTTAGTGTTACCGGGTATAACCAGCCTCTTCTTCCTTCTTCATAAATTCCACCGCTCCATCTTCTCGATGAACCATCTTCTTCAAACTGGTAGCCATAAACTCTTCCTTTTCCGTTGTTTTCATTTGCATTGAAATGACTTCTAATTTGTACACCGGAATTACTTGCGGTATCATCCAGTTTCACATCCATCTCTAAAATAAAATCGCTGTATTCAGCTTCCGTAACCAAGAATGAATTGGGCGAGCCAGCTACTGTAGTGCCAACTATCATACTATCTTTAACACTGTATTCGCCACTGCCCACAACACGTTTCCAACTATTTAAAGTTTTACCATCAAATAAACTTTTGAATCCGTTATCATTTTGTGCAAATAAAAAAGTACAAAAACAAAAACAAACTAGAGAGAAGAAGATTTTTTTCATCTGAAATTTTTTTATTGTTGTATTGGCCAGATGGAACCTCGCATGTTCATTTCTTGTTGTGGTAAAAATTTATCATGCTCGGTTTCATGTAGATAGCATTTATAAAAGTTGAAGATAACATGAAATTTTTTATGAAGTCAGCTTTTGTATTACTATCAACACCTGTTGTGTCACTCACTTTTACTGCAGAATATGCTTCGGCATTAAAATTTGTACATTCATATAAAATTGAAATAGAACACCCGTTACTTACATTGTTGCTATAAAAAGAGAACGCAAAAGTGAGTGACACAACAGGCGATGCCATCTCTACAAAAGCTGGTCTCCTTAAACTTTCTTATCTCTAAAAACGATTGCTGATGTCTAAAACGTATGATGCACTAAAATATAAAACACCAACCGGTTCTCAACTTAATTGCAAAGGATGGATCCAGGAAGCTGCATTGCGGATGTTATTAAACAATTTAAATCCGGATGTTGCTGAAAAACCGGATGAACTGATCGTTTATGGAGGCCGTGGGAAAGCGGCAAGAAATTTTGAAAGCCTCGACCTTATTATCGAAGCCCTGAAAGACCTGGATAACGATGAAACTTTATTGATACAAAGTGGTAAACCAGTTGGTATTTTACAAACACATATTCATGCGCCACGAGTACTTATATCCAACTCCCAGCTTGTTCCCAAATGGGCTACATGGGAAC
>JAEZRL010000497.1 GCA_023440945.1 Bacteroidota bacterium | reverse complement strand
AAGCATGGTTTGGGCACCGCTTATATTCATGGTTTTAAATGGGCATTAAAGCGCGGCTATGAATATATTTTTGAAATGGACGCCGATTTCTCTCACGATCCTGCTGATCTTGAAAAATTATACAAAGCTTGTTTAAATGGTGCAGATGTAGCAGTGGGCAGTCGATATGTGCCTGGTGGCAAAACCGAGAACTGGCCATTGGATCGCCATATTTATTCCAAAGGCGGCTCGATATATACAAGACTGATAACATGGATGCCTGTTAATGATCCTACAGCCGGGTTTGTTTGTTACAGGAGAAGAGTTTTAGAGACCATTAATTTCGACCAGATAAATTTTGTTGGTTATGCTTTCCAGATAGAAATGAAATTTGCTGCCTGGAAACTTCGTTTTAAAATAGTTGAAGTTCCTATCACTTTTCGCGATAGGAAAACAGGAACAAGCAAGATGAGCAAAGGCATCATAAAAGAAGGTGTTTTGGGTGTTTTAAAAATACAGTGGCAAAGCATGTTTAAGAACTACCGCAAAAAAGTTGGCACTCCCACCGCCAATACTTCCGCCTATATTCACGATATTCTGGCATCGGATAAGTAATTTCGCTTCTCTTTTTATCATTTTATGAAGGCTGCATTAATAAGATTGCATATCTCCGTTTTTTTATGGGGATTTACAGGTGTTTTGGGAAGATTGATCACTCTGAATGAGGGCTTATTGGTTTGGTGGCGTTTATGCATTACAGTTGTATCGCTGTGGATATTATTCATCATAAGAAAACAGGTTAATAAAATCGCATTTAAAGATTTTCTAAAAATAGCTTCTATCGGAACTATTCTTTCTTTGCATTGGTTGTGTTTTTATGGCAGTATTAAATATTCAAATGTATCTATTGCTTTAACCTGTTTGGCAACTTCGGGTTTGTTCTCTGCCGTTGTAGAGCCTATTTTTTTCCGTCGGCGTGTAGATTTTTTTGAATTATTACTTGGTCTTTTTGCATTAGTGGGTATTGCTATCATTTATTTCTCCAATCTTAAATTTTCAGTTGGTATTTATATCGGTTTATTGGCGTCGTTATTAACGGTGCTTGTATCTGTAATGAACAAGAAAGTTGTTTCGGGATATGAATCAAAAACCATTACCCTTTATCAGTTAACAGGTGGTTTTCTTGGTCTTACTTTGTTAATGCCTTTCTATAATTATTTATTTCCTTCTGATAATTATCTTCCGCAGCCACTTGATTGGTTATGGCTTTTTATTTTAAGCTGGTGCTGCACCATTCTTACTTTTGTTTTATACATAAGTGCTTTAAGAAAAGTAAGTGCTTTCACGATTAATTTAACATTGACTTTAGAACCTGTTTATGGTATTCTGCTCGCATTTGCCCTTTACCATGAGAACAAATATTTTTCTTACACTTTTTATATTGGTTTTTTACTCATACTTATCGCAGTTTTTATACAAATGATGCGAATTGTACAACAGCAAAGGAAAGTGGTTGTTAATATGATCTGATATTTTAAACTTACCTTAATTATACTGTTCAAATATTCGTTGTAGCTTTTCGTTTTTAGGATTGATTATTGAAAAGGGATTAGCTGAAAACAGCGTAATAATATGAATATTGCAGAAACAGGAAAAAGACATACAAAACAACTACTTCTTGAAATTGCAGGCGTTCTAACCATTGTTCCTTTGGCGCCATTTATTTGCCGTTTTATCCCGCCAATTATGCTGGGCGACTGGAATGTTGATCTCGTTATTTCGGTTATCGTTGCAATTATTATTGTGCGTTTATTGATGTTGTTATTAAAGCCACTTATTATCGGTGTTTTTTTATTGCTAACAGGCATACTTGTGTATAATCAATACAATGATTTTTATACTTTTTCTGATGTATTTAATGATTATAAAAGTCTTGTTCGCCAAAACTGGGTAGTAAGAGAGCAAAAGCAATATGATCCGTTAAGTTCAACACCGACTATTTTTGAAAACAATCGAAGCAGAACAAGCAGGCTGGTGCAATTAAAGGTTCAGTATAAAGATTCACTTGTGCGCAATTTTTCTGTAAAACATTCACTTGAAAATTTTGGCGAGTATCAGAATAAATATGGAATGCTTGTACGTTACCTTTCTCTATTCAAATATATAAACGGAAATTTTAAGTATGTACCCGATTCAAAAAGGGATGAATATTATGCAACGCCAAGAGAAACAATTCTAAATGGTTTTGGTGGTGATTGTGACGATCACAGTATTCTAATGGCTTCCTGTTTAATGAGTATTGGCGCAAACTGCAGGCTTGTTATTATTGAAGGTCACATGTATCCGGAAATGTATGTGGGTAATAAAGAAGCTTTTGAATTAATGCAACAGGCAATCGTTCAATTGTTTGCCGATAAAAAAATAGAAAAGATATATTATCACGAACATGATGGCGAATATTGGATAAATCTTGATTACACTGCAAGCTATCCAGGTGGTCCATATTTGAATGATAAAGTGAAATTATTGATTGACCTGTAGTCTTTCACTCAATCAGAACATTGTATTCTTTTTCATTTTTTTCTGTCGTTATTAATTCTTCACTATCTTTTGCGCAAAATATTGCCAATGAGAAAAGTATTTATTTATTCATTTTTACTGCTGATTTCTTTCACCTCTTTTGCACAGCAGGAAAACACGGCGGATAATATCATCCCCATTCCCGTTTCTGTTGTAAAGAATGCAGGCTCTTTTACGTTAAAAAATAATGCCGTTATTGGTGTGCCGGGAACAGATAAAGAAGTTTGGAAAGTGGCGCAGTTTTTATCATCAGCCTTAAACACGCCTACTGGTTATAACACAACCATAAATAGTAGTGCACCTTCTGCTGATATCAAATTTGTATTGGTGAACGATACTGCTTTGGGCAAAGAAGGTTATAAACTAAATGTTACTTCATCCAATGTTACTATTTCGGCTAATCAAACTGCCGGATTATTTTATGGTGTGCAAACGTTGCTGCAATTATTTCCAAAAGAAATAGAAAGTAAAACCGCTGTAAGCAATGTTGCATGGACGGCCCCTGCTGTTGATATCATGGATAAACCCCGTTTTGGATGGAGAGGTTTGATGCTTGATGTTAGTCGCCACTTCTTTACAAAAGAGCAAGTGAAGCATTATATTGATGATATGGTTCGCTATAAATTCAACATGTTGCACATGCACTTAACCGATGATGAAGGCTGGCGGATCGAAATAAAAAGCTTACCAAATCTTACAAAGAAAGGAGCTTACAGGCCATCAAGAGTGGGATATTTTGGAACGTTTGATGCACCTGCGCCGGATGCACCTCTTGATTACGGCGGATATTATACGCAAGATGATATAAAAGAACTGGTTCAATATGCAAAAGACCGTTTTGTAGATATTTTGCCCGAGATAGATGTACCTGGCCATAGTCTTGCTGCTGTTGTTTCTTATCCTGAATTATCCTGTACACCGGGAGTCGATAAATACCATGTTCGTTCCGGTGAAGAAATTATGGATTGGTCCCATGGTCATCCCCCAATCGCCCTGGTAGACAACACGCTTTGTCCTGCCAATGAAAAAGTGTATGATTTTATGGATAAAGTGGTGACAGAAGTTGCACAGTTATTTCCATTTGAATACATCCATCTTGGCGGGGATGAATGTCCTAAAAATTTCTGGGAGAAAAGCGATGCTGTAAAAGCTTTGATGAAACGGGAAGGTTTGAAAAATATGGATCAGGTACAAAGCTATTTTGAAAAAAGAGTGGAGAAGATTGTTGAATCGAAAGGAAAGAAATTTATGGGATGGGATGAAATTCTCCAGGGTGGCTTGGCACCTAATGCAGCCGTAATGAGCTGGCGTGGAATGCAAGGTGGAATTGAAGCTGCAAAAATGGGTCATGAAGTAGTGATGAGTCCAACTACTTATGCCTACATTGATTATATGCAGGGTGATCCTGCTTTGGAACCTCATGTTTATGCCACTTTGCGTTTGAAAAAAGCGTATGAATTTGAACCTGTACCTGATGGTGTTGATCCAAAATACATTAAAGGTGGACAAGCAAATCTGTGGACAGAACAAGTTTACAATATGCGCCATGCAGAATATATGACTTATCCAAGAGCATTGGCAATTGCCGAAAGTGTTTGGTCGCCAAAAGAGAAGAAGAACTGGAATAATTTTGCGGATCGTGTGCAGAATCAGTTTGCAAGACTGGATGAGGCGGAGATAAAATATTCACCTGCTGTTTATGATCCTATTATCAATGTAAGCAAAGCAGGTAACGGCAATATTAAGATTGCTATGAGCACAGAGATAAATGGTCTTGATATTTATTACACTTTTGATAATTCATTTCCGGACAGGTTTTATCCTAAATATACTGAACCTATAACACCGCCAAGAGATGCTGTGATGATGCGGGTTATTACATATAAAGGCAATGAACCCGTTGGCAGACTTATATCCGTTTCGATTGATGATTTAAAGAAAAGAGCTGGTAATAGGGGAGAATAATTTGTTGATCAAATCTCGTTTAACAAAAGAAGAGCTGGTATAAATACCGGCTCTTCTTCATTAAAGAACAAAGCGCTGAAGAGTGCGACGCAACAAAAGTTTAATAGCAGTACAAAGCCAGGTACATAAAATAAAACACCTCTTTAAACTGCAAAACTTAACGGTTCTTTATCAGGGTAGCGAGAGAGGCAAAACCTTACATTTGTTGAATGAAGTGCCCGTTTATTCTTGTTGTTTTGCTGTTGATAGCCGGCGTGTTGAATGCGCAGGACTTAACCGGCATCTGGAGAGGATATTTTTTTTCCGGGGTTGGTTTTTATAAGCAGCAATATAAATATGAAGTGCAGATAGATCAGTTAAAGAATAAAGCGCTGCAGGGAGTTACTTATTCGTACCGCACAACTGTTTTTTATGGCAAAGCCGACCTGCACGGGATTTACATGGATAAAACAAAGAATGTTATTATTAAAGAAGATTCTTTGCTTGAGGTGCGGATGGCCGGTGCAAGTGTAGCGTGTGTTATGACCTGTTATCTTCAATACTACAAAACCGGTACAACTGAAGTGCTGGAAGGAACTTTTACCAGTGTTAATTCAGTTGATAAATCTGATTGTGGTTCGGGAACTGTTTACCTCGAAAGAGTGACAGAATCTGATTTTAAGAAAGAGGATTTTTTGGTAAAGAAGGAAAAAGAAAAGGAAAAGAAGAAAACAGCTCCGCCAACAGTTAAGAAATCGGCTCCAAGATCAGCCCCTTCAACTTCTCAAAAACATCCGCCTGTTGTTAAAAAAACAACACCGGTAAAACCGCCTGTTCACACTCCTAAAAAAGATACATCGGCCCATGAACAGGTTACAAAGGTCGCGCCTGTTATACCACCTCCGGTTATAAAAGATACTACCCCAAAGCGTTTGCCACCCGTTCCTCCTGCTATAAAGCAAAGAGAAACAGACCTTGTAAAAACAATTGTTACCAATTCGCCGGATATAAGAATTGAATTATATGACAATGGTGAAATTGATGATGATACGATAACCGTTTATCACAACAATGAAGTTATAGTACGCAAAAAAAGATTAGCAGCAGAGCCAATCGTTATTAATATAAAAGCAACTGTGGAAGACTCGCATCATGAATTTGTAATGTATGCGGATAATCTCGGAAGAATTCCCCCAAACACAGCATTAATGGTTTTAACTACCGGTGGCAAACGATATGAATTAACCATTACATCTTCCGAACAAAAGAATGCAAAAGTTGTAATTGAGTACAAAGTTCCGGGGAATGATGCAAAATGATTTAACTGATAACCGGTTCTTCCAAACTCGTTTTCGCATTGGTTGTATTGGTGTTTAAAGAAAGCTCCTTATCAAGTTTCTTTAATGCATCAAAATGTTTTTTTGAATTCTTTAGAAAACGATGGCCTTTCAATAAACTCCAGTAACGAAATCCTTTTTTGTTGTTGTAAACACTTATTCTATACATCCATTTCCAGTGCATGAGAATTTCTTTATAGGCACTAAAAATAGTTGTATAAGAATCTGTAGAAATATGATTTGGAACAGAGCCTGCGCCATTGAATTCAAGAATAATAAATTCGCCTTTTTTTAAGTGGGAAATGCTTGCACATTTAATATCATACCGTCCATAATAAAAATGATTTTTATGGCTGATGTTATCGAATATTTCCAGCAATTTATCATCTATTTCATGCGGAAGATTTACAAACTGGGCTCCATTATAAACATTCGCAATATGCGATAAACAAAATGTTTCACTTTGTGCCAGAACTTTGTCCATTGTTTTGCCTAACTGTGTTTCAATTGACTTAAGCCATTTTTTAATTTTGTATTTTTTCAGCATTAATTCACGAATGGTTAATCTTCCATCTCCTTTAACTTCAGGCAGATCTTTTCGGATAACTGCCGTGATGCATCCTTTTTGTTCATTTGGCATACGACAATAAAACACGCTTACTTCGTTAGGAAGATCAATAAATTCCTGTATCACGTATCTTACCGGAACATGTTCATGATATTTTTGAAGCTGATGTTCGTGTTCAATCTTCCTGAATAAAATCCCCTTCATACCAATATCCGGCTTAACAATAAAAGGATATTGTATCGTACTTAAATTCAATTGCTTTGTTACATCTTCAAAAGGTATATCTGCATTGATATAAATGCTTCTCGGACAAAGATTTGATGGCAGTTGTTTGTACATTTCGCTTTTAGCTTCGCCTTCAAATCCACCGAAAGCGAGGGTAGGATTTGAAGCAGTGAAAAACCACAGCGAACGTGTTTTTATATAATACCATAACCAGGCGTAAGAAACAGGAAAATAGAAAATGTAGAAAGGCCAGTGCTTCCAATCGGTTAACTTTTTATACAATTTTTTCAATTTCAGAATACATAGGTTTTAACTTCAATAAGCTTATTGTTCTCATCCGCATAAATTATCTGAGGTTCAAATTCATCTGCATCTTGCTCAGTAAAATAACCATAAGCAAGTACGTGAATTTTATCTCCTTTTTTAAACAGTTTGGAGGCCGCACCGTTTAATGTAACGGCGCCAGGCTTTTTGCTTCTTACTACATACGTAACAATGCGGTTTCCATTGGAAAGATTATTTACATGCACCTGTTCAAACAAGCGAAATCCGGCGGCTTCAATTATTTCATCAGGCAGAGCGATACTGCCGGGATAGCTTTCAGAACTTTCTGTTACGATCAATTGTTGAACTTTTGTACGTAGAAGCTGAATAAACATAGAGGTGTTTTACGTGGTTAATTGATTTTAAGTTGATTATCTTATAACAAATCTCTTTCCAATAATAATATTAGGAATAAAATTTTTGATGAGTCTTATAAACAAACCTGAATTTAAAACTAATATTTAAGATAAATATTGCAATTTCCTGTCTTTTTAGTTGTTTCTTGCAGTATGGATTTTTTTGTTCGCCAAAATTCTATTGTAAGAAAAATTTGGGGCAAAGCAGATACCATTCTATTCATCTTTGCCGGCTCTGCCGCAGAGTTCGCTCTGAATAAAGCGGTTGACTGGCTGTATTATACGGGCAAACTTCCGGCTGATCCTTTGGGAAGATTATTCTCAACAGTTGAATACGCGAGACAAATTGTTTTTTCTGAAAAAGAAGCTGCACATAAAGCTATAGATAAAATAAACACCATTCATTCAGCACTTGAAAAAGGTCGTGGTTATTCTATTCCTGATTGGGCTTATAGGGATGTTTTATTTATGCTGATTGATTATTCCATCCGTTCGTTCGAGTTGCTTGATCGTAAACTTACAAAAGCAGAAAAGGAAGAAGTTTTTGATGTTTTTTACAGGGTAGGAGAACGGATGAATCTGAAATGTCTTCCAACAGCTTTTGACGATTGGTTATTGATGCGTGAACAACACCTTCATGCTGATCTTATCAAATCAGGTTATACAATTGATCTCTACAAACAGTATAAAAAACACTTAGGTTTAATAAGATTTGCGATATTGATTGAAGGACAAAAGTTGGTTGTTCCACCTTTTGCTTTGCAATTATTGGAATTGAAAAAAAAATCGCTGCTTAAACCTGTTGTGGCTATTTATAAGTTATGCAGAAAAATTAATCTGGACTGGATATTGAAAGAAATGATACTGCCGCCGAAATATAAAACACAGATAAAGGCGCTTGATATTGGCTGAATTAGTGCTTAAATTATATGAATATCGCTTGCCAGTCTTCACAATTGTTTATTTTTCCATTGCATTTGCCGAATAATTAATTTGGTTTTATTGATTTGACCAAGCTATTGTAATGTTTCTACCCCGATGTGTGCTTATTCTTGCGGCTTTTTTAGTGATGAATGTATTGCTTGCACAGTCATCTTCATACCGTTTTTCCCAACTTGATGTTTCAGCAGGTTTATCGCACAACCAGGTTAATTGTATATATAAAGATCAAACCGGTTTTATGTGGTTTGGAACAATGTCTGGCCTTAACCGTTATGATGGTTATACTTTCAAAATTTTTAAACACAACTTGAATGATTCTTTATCCTTAAACGATGATTATATCATCAAAATATTCGAAGGACCGCAAAATAAAATGGTCGTTCAAACAAGGAGTGGTTTAAATATTTACGATCCTGTTACGGCAAAATTTATCAGCACAAATGCCTATCTCAATCTATGGAATTTGCCGCAAAACATTACCAACATTGTAAAAGCGGGTGAGAATTATTTTTTTGTATCTACCGGAACATCTTTATATAAACTTGATAAAAACAATCGTCTCTCTGAAATAAAGCATGTAATGCTTAATCCTTCAAGCATTGATGCAGCCGGTATAACCGATATAAAAAAAGATTCAAAAAATAATCTTGTTCTCATTCATGAAAACGGTGTGCTGGAAAAACTGGATGGTGATGCAAACAAAGTTATTTACCGCACAATTGTTGAGCCTTCCTTAAATAAGGAAGCGCTGGTTTATTCGCTTTTTGTAGATAAGGATGATGATGTTTGGCTGTTTGTTCCACCGAAGAATTTTGGCGTTATTTATTGCGATACGAAATTGAATAAAGCAAAACGTATCAACAAAGAATCAGGTTTTTTAAACAATGATATCATAACAACAATTATTCAGGATGATAAAGGATTGATGTGGATTGGAACGGACCATGGTGGTATTAATATTTTAAATAAGCATCAATCAAATGTTTCTTATATCACGAATAAAGAAGACGATATAAAAACAGTTGCAGAAAATAGTATTTATACGTTGTTTGAAGATGATAATGGTATTATATGGGTGGGAACTTTTAAAAAAGGAATCAGTTTTTACACGGATAATATCGCAAGGTTTCCGTTATATCGTCATAAACCATCTGATAAAAACAGTTTGCCTTACGAAGATGTGAACCGTTTTCTTGAAGATGCAAAGGGTAATATTTGGATTGGTACAAATGGCGGCGGACTTATTTATTTTGACAGAAAAGAAAATAAGTTTACAAGTTATAGGCATGATCCTGCAAACAGTAACAGCATCAGCAATGATATTATCGTCAGTTTATATATAGATCATGAAGGAAAGCTATGGATAGGTTCTTATTATGGCGGACTTGATTGCTTCGATGGAAATAGATTCATTCATTATAAACACAACAACAGAGATGCACAAAGTCTTGCAGATGATCGTGTTTGGGAAATATTTGAAGATGCAGACAACACTTTGTGGATAGGTACTTTAGGTGGTGGTCTTGATCTTTTTAACCGTAAGAAAAATGTGTTCTATCATCATACAACTGCATCTGCAGCAAATCCTTTGCAGTCCGATTATATTTCTGCATTTGAAACGGATAAGAACGGTAATTTATGGATTGGAACCGCTTACGGAATTGATGTAATGGATATAAAAACAAGGCAGATCATACATTACAACACGGGTGAAAATAATTTAAGCAATTACAACGTAAATGCTGTTTTTCGTGACCGTGATAACAATATGTGGATCGGCACAAGAGAAGGATTGAATGTGTTTGATGCTTCAACAAAAAAGTTCCAATCCTTCCGTACAGAAAATGGTTTGCCTGATAACACCGTTTGGACAATCGTGCAGGATAAACAAGGTTATTTATGGGTGAGCACTTCAAAAGGTTTGAGTAAAATAAAAGCTGTAAAAAGTTCTTCAGGTTTCACTATTTCCTGTAATAATTATGATGAATCGGATGGTTTACAAAGCCGTGTGTTTAATGATAATGCAGGTTATAGAACAAGCAAAGGAGAATTAATTTTTGGTGGTGCAAGTGGTTTCAATCTTTTCGATCCTTCTGCTATTGGTGTTGATAAGCAATTGCCAAAACTTGTATTCACTGATCTGCAAATATTCAATAAAACAATTGAAGCAGGCGATAAAATAAACAATCACCAGATACTAGCGCAGTCACTTTCTTCAGCAAAAGAATTGAAGTTGCGTTACAATGAAAATGTCTTCTCCATTGAATTTGCGGCGCTTAATTATGAAAATACTTCGAAAATAAAGTATGCGTATAAGCTTGAAGGCTTTAACGATCAGTGGCTTACTACCGACAGCAAAAACAGGAAAGCAACTTATACCAATCTCGATCCCGGTGAATATATTTTTCATGTTAAAGCATGTAATGCAGATGGAGTTTGGAATGAAGAAGGAATTGCTTTGAAAATTGTTGTTCTTCCTCCGTTCTGGAGAACCAATATCGCTTACATCATTTACGCTTTAATAATTATCGCTGTTTTATTTTTTGCAAGAAGAAGAACTATTCAGCGTGCACATGCGCGTTTTGCTTTGGCGCAGGAACGTAAAGAAGCCCAGCGTTTACACGAATTGGATATTATGAAGATAAAATTCTTTACCAATGTAAGTCATGAATTTCGTACGCCTTTATCACTCATACTTACACCGCTGGATAAAATGATAAAGCGGGCTAAAAGTGAAGATGAAAAGAAGCAATTTGAACTGATCCATCGCAATGGCAGAAGGCTTCTTAATCTTGTAAACCAGTTGATGGATTTCAGGAAAATGGAAGTGCAGGAACTGCATCTGTATGTGTCAAAAGGTGATGTGGTGAAATTTATCAAAGAAGTTTCTTATTCTTTCAATGATATCGCGGAAAATAAAAATATACATTTCAATTATCAATCCGATTGTGAAAATCTTTATACTTCTTTCGATCATGATAAACTGGAACGCATACTGTTCAATCTTCTTTCCAATGCTTTCAAATTCACACCTGAACACGGAAATATTTCTGTAGAAGTTTCCGTTGAAAAAAATAATAGCGATGCTTCGGTTGAAATAAGGGTAAGAGATACAGGCATTGGTATCAAACAGGATAAACTGGATAAGATATTCGACCGCTTCTTTCAGAGCGAGATCCCTGGAACATTATTAAACAAAGGCAGCGGTATTGGCCTGGCCATAACGAAAGAATTTGTAAAGATGCACAACGGAAGCATAAAAGTAGAAAGCGAGACGGAAAAAGGAAGTTGTTTCACCATAGCACTTCCCTTTAAGATTGAAGATGCTTCAGAAACCCAGAAACCTTTGGATATTGAAACAGAAGAAGCAAGTGAAAGAGAAGTAGAACAGCCGCTCTTATTATCTGGAGTAGAATCTTTAAAACATGCAAAAGACAGTAAAAAACAAACCATCTTATTGGTAGAGGACAATGAAGATTTTCGTTTTTACCTGAAAGATAACCTGCGTGAATTTTACAATATACTTGAAGCGGAAAATGGTAAAACCGGCTGGCAAAAAACATTGTCGGAACACCCGGATCTTATTGTAAGCGATATAAGTATGCCGGTGATGGATGGTATTGATCTTTGCAAAAAGATAAAAAAAGATGTGCGCACCAAGCAAATTCCTGTGATATTATTAACAGCACTTACCGGGGAAGAACAATTATTGAAGGGTCTTGAAACTGGCGCATCTGATTATATGACCAAACCTTTCAATTTTGAGGTGATGTTATCACGCATAAAAAATATTCTTTCGCAACAGCAATCGCTTAAAAAAACTTTTGCCAAACAGGTAGATGCAAAAGCTTCAGATATTCCAACGGATTCGCCAAATGAAAAATTTATTCAGCAGGCTTTGCAAATCGTGGAGAAAAATATTTCCAATCCGGGTTTTTCTGTTGAAGAGTTAAGCCGTGAATTATGCATGAGCCGTGTAGCGGTGTATAAACGCATTTTTGCTTTAACGGAAAAAGCACCGATTGAATTTATTCGTTCTGTTCGTCTTGAAAGGGCTGCGCAATTGCTTGGCATAACACAAATGACGATTGCCGAAGTGGCTTATGAGGTTGGCTTCAACAACCCTAAATATTTCACCAAATATTTCAAAGCCGCTTATGGAATATTGCCTTCGGTTTATATAGCGGAAAAGAGAAAAGAAAGAACTCCCGCAGAAAAATAAGGATACTGATATTTTGGCAGCGAAACCTTTCTATTAGACAAGCTGAAACTTTAAAAAGGCTGCTTTGTGTCCCTAGTGGTTTCAAAAGGCACAAGAAGGTTCTTTCTAAAAATTAAAATTCATTTTTAGCGGTGATAATTTAAAAAATGGAATTTAATTTAATCCCTTCTTCTTTGTTATCATTTTAATC
>JAEZRL010000449.1 GCA_023440945.1 Bacteroidota bacterium | reverse complement strand
AGCTTTCATTGTATTTGCAAAGATGTGTAAAAAAGAAGTCGTTCAACCCATCTTCAATAATATTTTCAACCATGTAATGTCCACGATTCTCTGCTAAAAAAATAGTGAAGGATGCAAGATAACGGTTCGGAAAAGGTTTCATGTAAACGCTTTCCAATATCTCTTTTGAAGTAACGGTAAATTTTGCATCAAAACGGGAACGAAGGTCTTCATCAAAAGTATTGTATAAATAATACTGCACTACTTTTTTGCCAAGATAAGCGCCACTGCCTTCATCACCCAAAATAAAACCCAAACCCGGACTATTCTTAACTATTTTCTTCCCGTTGTAGTAACACGAGTTAGAACCCGTCCCTAAGATACATGCAATACCTTTTGCTGTTCCGCATACGGCTCTTGCAGCAGCAAGCAGATCATTTGTTGCTTCAACTTTTGCAAGCGGAAAAACATTTTTTAAAGCAGACTTAAGTGTCTTTACATGGTCAACATTACCAAGTCCGGTTCCATAATAATATACTTCATCAACTTTTGCATTTTTTATTTTAGAAAGCAACTCTTTTCTCAACAACTCAACTATCTGTTCCTTCGATAAAAAATATGGATTCATTCCTGTAGTAACAATGCTCTTTCTTTTTCCGTCATACAATAAACACCATTCGCATTTTGTTGCGCCACTGTCTGCTATCAATATAACTGCCATACTATAAAATTTAGAAGCCGTTTAACAAACAATCATCATGCATTAAACTTTAATACTGATATTCGTATTTTCAAGGTACAAAGTAGCATCATAATATGGTAAGTAAAAAATTGCAGATATGGCTGCCCTTATTGTTTTCATTAGTTATGGTTATGGGCATGTGGATAGGGTTTAAATTAAGAGAAGGTACGCAAGGCCCTGTTTCCTTTTTAAAAAATAACAACAACTCCGGCGATATAAAAGAAGTACTTGATCTTATTAAAACAAGATATGTTGATGTAATTAATACTGACAGCGTAAAGAATGCAGCAATCAATGATCTTTTATCAGAACTTGATCCACATTCTGTTTTTATTCCTGCGAAAGAAGTAGCTATTTATAACGAAGATCTGCAGGGAAACTTTGAAGGTATAGGTATAGAATTTCAAATTTTTGACGATACATTAAATGTATTAAATGTTATAAAGGATGGCCCTTCAGATAAAGCAGGCATACAGGTAGGAGATAAGTTTATTAAAGTAAATGACACCACTAAAATTGCAGGCTCGGATGTTGCAATATCCGACATAAGAAACTTATTACGTGGCCCCGGTGGCTCAACTGTAAAAGTAACTTTACTTAGAGATGGACAGATAAAAAATATTCTGATAAAAAGAGGTGTTATTCCTTTGCCTTCGGTTGATGTTTCTTATATGATCGCTCAGCAAACAGGTTTTATACGCATCAGCAAGTTTGCCGAAACAACCTATGAAGAATTTATGTTTGCTTTGGAAAATCTTCAGAAAGAAGGCATGCAGAAACTCATCCTCGATCTTCGTGGTAATGGCGGTGGTTATCTGAATGAAGCAGTTGATATAGCAGATGAATTTTTGAATGATAGAAAACTGATCGTATATACGCAGGGCAGCAAATCCCCACGAGCAGAGTACCGCTGCAAAAGAGATGGCATTTTTGAACAGGGAAAACTGGTAGTTCTCGTTGATGAAACTTCTGCTTCGGCAAGCGAGATATTATCCGGTGCATTGCAGGATTGGGACAGAGCAACAATAATCGGTCGCAGAACTTTTGGTAAAGGATTGGTGCAGCAACAATTTCAGTTAAGCGATGGTGCCGCAGTTCGTTTAACTGTTGCACGTTATTATACACCTTTAGGCCGCAACATTCAAAAACCTTATAACAAAGGGAAAGCACAATATGAGCAAGAGTTAATTCAACGTTTTCATAATGGTGAAGTAGTTGTTGGTGATACAACCAAACCTTCAGGTAAAGCATATAAAACTCCTTCCGGTCATTTAGTTTATGGTGGTGGCGGAATTACACCTGATATCTTCGTTCCCTTCGATACAACTGCACAGCCAAAGCCTGTAGTGGAACTGTTTTATAAAGGCACCTTAAACAATTTTGTTTATCATTATTACATGGATAATAAAAGTGAATTACAGAGTGTAAAATCGCCTCAGCAGTTAGAAAAAATATATCATCCCGGTAATAACGACTGGCAGCAACTGGTTGATTTTGCAAAGCGGGACAGCATCTATCTCGATACCGTACCGGCACAAGCTAAACAAGATGTACTGGAAAAATTACCCGCTTTTTTAGCAAGACAAATATGGCGCACACAAGGTTATTTTGAAGTAATCAATCCAACTGATCCAATGATTGAAAAAGCGCTTTCTGTTTTAAAATAATTTTATGAGCCCGGCTTTTGAATAAGCATTAAACATTGTTGCGTCGCACACTTGTGCATTTATCTTTTATTCAGCTTTTTTGCTTCTTCTGCATATATAAACCGGATCATTGTTGGTAAAACAATTAGTAATAAAGGCAATGCAATAATAAATCCCCCAATCACTGCAATCGCCAAAGGCTGATGCATTTGCGCTCCTGTTCCAATACCTAAAGCAATAGGCATCAAAGCGATTATCGCTCCAAGTGCGGTCATCAGTTTCGGACGTAATCTTGTAGAAATGGAATAAATAACAGCTTCATCAACATTGTTCGATTGCCTATAATATTCGCGAAACTGTAGAAAAGTGAAGATAGAATTTTCACCGATGATACCTACGATCATTATAATGCCTGTATAACTTCCCACATTCAATTCAGTCCCTGTTAGATACAAAGCAAGAAAACTTCCTGCAACACCAAGCATCGCAATAAGCAGGATGGCAATAGCAATAAAATAATCTTTAAAAAGAAATAAGATAACACCAAACACAAGCAAAGACGCCGTTATAAGAATGATCAATAATTCATTAAACGATCTTTGCTGATTTGCATAATCACCACCATAAACAATCGTATATCCATGGGGCAAATTTATCTTCGAAGCAATTTGATTTTTTATATCTTTTATCGTGCTGCCAAGATCACGGTTTTCAAGTCTTGCTGTTACAACACCCATAGATTGCATATCCTGTCTTTCAATTTCTGTTGCACCAGGAGTGATTTGAACATCAACCAAAGATTCAATCGGTTTTAATTCACCGTTCGGTAAAAATATTTGTTGTTGTTTTATATCATTCAATGTAAGTGTTCTGTTGCCTGGATAAACCATTCTTATGTTGGTCATTTGTTGCGGATCATAAACACTTCCTACAACATTTCCTTCCAATGCCGTTTGCAATTGGTACTGAAGATTTGCTGGCGTGATACCGTATTGTTGCAGGTTAATGTTGTTTGGATTAATGTTAATGGATGGCCCTGCAATCGTTATTCCATTAAAAACATCTGCTGTACCTTTTACATTTTCAACAACGGATGAAACCTGTTCTGCAAGCTGATGCAATGTATTGATATCGGTACCGAAAATTTTTATTTCGACAGGCTGAACAGAAGTCATGAGATCACCTAACATATCACCGATCACTTGGCCGAAATCGACTCTTAATGCAGGCTGCGTGTTTTCAATTTGTTGCCGCAATTCATTTATCACTTCGTCTATTGATTTGCTTCTGCTCTTTTTTAATTGTATCAAATAATCACCTGTATTTGGTTCCGTGATGAAGAACCCCATTTGTGTTCCTGTTCTTCTTGAATAAGCTTCCACATCAGGATGATGAATGATGATCTTCTCGATCTGTTGCAGCATTCTGTCTGTTTCTTCCAATGAAGTTCCGGGAGGCGAAACATAATCAAGCACAATACTTCCTTCATCCATCTGAGGTAGAAAACCTGTTTCAAGATTTGGAAAGACAAATATTACCGCAACGATCAAAGCTACGATAATGACAAAACTGATGAATGATTTTTTAATGAAGAAGGCAACCCATTTCTGCTCTTTCACTTCATGCGGTTTTTCTTTTTTTCTTTCTTTTTTTGAAAAGAGCAAATAGATAACAGGCAGTAACAACCACGTTACGAAGAAGGAACAAATTAGCGTGATGATCATCGTGTTTGTCATCACCTCAAAATAAGCACCCGCAACACCGGTCATAAGAATAAAAGGAAGAAAGATAACAATGGTGCTTAATGAAGATCCTACCATTGCCGGAAATAGATAATTGATTGCTTTTTGAACAAGTTTCAAAGTAGGTTCTTCAGGATGTTCTTCATGCGTTCGATGTATCTGTTCGACAATAACAATTGCGTCATCAATAATTAATCCGATGGCTGCAGCGATAGCGCCGAGCGTCATAATGTTCAGCGTTTGCCCTGTTGCATACAGTACGATCAATGTAAGACACAGAGTAACCGGAATGGTAAGTAGTATAACACTGCTCGCTTTAAATGAACGAAGAAAAATGATAGCAATAACTATTGCTAACAATAGCCCGATCCATAAAGCATCGGTAACACTTTTTACTGCATTGGTTACGAAGTCGGCCTGTTTGTAATAAGGTTTGACGGTAACATCTTTCGGTAAAAGATTCTTCAGGTCTTTTACCTTCTTCGCCATTTGATCAGAGAGGTCAATAAGATTTGCGTTCGGTTGTTTTACTACTGCTAACAAAACACTTTCATGTCCGTTCGCATTGATCTTTACATATTCTTTTGCTTGTTGAATGGTGATGTTTGCAATATCTTTCAGCAATACAATACGCTTGCCATTATTACTGATAACTACATTTTCCAATTGCTCTTTATTATGCACCTGTGCATCGGTAACAGTGAGATACATCAAACGATAATCTGAGAGATAGCCATTCGATTGTATAAAGTTTGTATTACTTAATGCAGTGGTGATGAAATCAGGTGTAATACCAAGCTTATTCATTTTCTGCACATTCAATTCAAGCCAATATTCTTTTGTTTTACCGCCGATAACACGCACTTCTGAAACGCCTTGCACCTGCGATAAAAAAGGTTTGATGGTGTAAAGTGCAAGTAATTTCAATTCGATAGGAGATTTCGTTTTGCTTTTTAAAGAATAGCCGATCACAGGCAAAATGGAAGGATTCATTCTTTCAACTGTTATCTGCACACCTTGCGGAAGATCGTTTCTTATTTCATTGATCTTCGATTCGATTCGTTGCTGCGCTATATCAACATTTGCATTCCAATTTAAAAAAGCTGAAAGTTCACAACTGCCGCGGCTTGTAGTACTGCGAATGGTTTCAAGATCGGGTACCTGTTTGATGGCATTTTCCAAAGGCCGTGTAACCGTTATCATCATTTTATCAACCGGTTGCTGACCTGCATCAGCAATCACTTTTATTTTTGGAAAAGTAATCTCGGGAAACAATGCTGTTTGCATTTTAGAATACGCAAACGCACCACCAAAAAGAATAATGATAACAAGAACGGTTAATGGATGTTTATATGTTACGAAAAAGTTGCGCATCAGTATAATTTTTTGAACCACTAAGACACAAAGGCACAGAGCAGCACGAAGTACTTTGTGTTCTTTGTGAAAAGAACTTGGTGTGCTTCGTGGTTAAACTTTCTTTCATTTTGCTTTTATATATTCCCCTTTAGGGGTTAGGGGCTTACAACTTTTACCCTTGCTGTATCTTCCAAACCATAATTTCCTGTCAAAAGAATATTTGCTGAATATGATAATACAGGCGATAGTATCTGCACTTTATCATCCTGTTCCAAACCTTTTTGTATAGGCACTTTCACCGCTGTTGAATCATTTATCAATTGCATGATCCAAAACGTTGTTTGCTCTTCATTGCTTAATACAGCAGGCTTTGGTAATGTTGTTGCGTTTGCTTGTGCTTTCTTTATAAGATTTGCCTTTGCAACAAGATTCTCCGGTATCATTTTATTCGTGTTTACACGTAAAACATATCTCTCGGTTTGCGAGCCGGAATCAACAACAGGAAGCGATGATTGTATGCGGGCCGAAAGAGTTGTACTGTCGGGCAAATGCAGTTCTATGTTTTGATTAAGCGGTAAATATTGCTTCAATTCATAAGGCACATTCAGTATAAAAACAAAACTTTTGGTGTCTGTTATTTCTGCTAACTGCTCGCCATCCTGCACATAATTTCCTGCAGTGTAAGTTAGTTGTGTAACATAACCGCTGCCAGGTGATTTTACTTTTATTATACCAGTAAAATCAAGAGATGAATCAATGTTACTGATAGTATTTCCAAGCGCTTCAGCTTCTTTTGTTTTTATAACAAATAATGTTTGCCCTTTCGTTACAAATTGTCCTAAGTGAACATTTGAAGTTTGCAGATAGCCGTTCGCATTAGCTTTTGAATAAGTCTTTAATAAATAAGAAGAAATGGCATTTAATTCTACTGTTTCTTTCATATTTGTTATGGTTGGATGTGTGATGGTAACAGGTGTTATTGTTTCTGCAACATCTGATTCACTATCCGTTTCTAGATTTACATTGTTACAGGATGCGATAAATGCAATGCCAGAAAAAAATAATATTCTCAATAAATAATTCTTCATCTTTTATTCCAATAATTGATTTGTGTGATGATCTGCAATTTGTTGAGGGTGTTTTGTGTAATAGTATTCTTTGCATTCAAATAATTATTGATGGCGATGATATAATCTGCAATTCTTACATCACCTGTTGCAAGCAATTTTTTGTTGGCTTGAATTAATCCTTCCACATATTTCAATTGCGCTGTTGTTTCATCGATCAACTGTTGTGTTGCATTCAATTGTTGGATCAATTGTGCTAACTGTTGATTGTATTGTATTTGAAAAAAATCGCGATAATACTGTCTTGTCTGTTCAGCAATATCAAGCCTTTGATGTTGAAGTTTTCTTTGTCCGCCATCATAGATTGGAACGGTTAAATTCAATCCGAAACTTGTACCGAAATTTTTATAAGGCTGATAAGTGAGCGTAGAAACATATCCTGCATCGCCATAAACACTGAGCTTTGGTTTGTAGCTGTAATCAATACGTGCATGTTCATTTTGAAGTAATAAACTATCTATTGTAAACTTTTGGTAATACACGGTATAATCAGGCGGAAGAATATTTTGTACTCCAATGTTTGGCTCTGCCAAAGCCTGAAAAGTGGTATCGAAAATGCCTGCGAGATAATTGAGTTGTGCATAATCATTTTGTAGCTGAAGTCTGGCCTGTAATACTGCTATCTTTTGTTGTTGCAGCGTGACCAAAAAAGTTAAATAATCTGTTTGCCGATAAACCGCTGATTGTGTAAGTGATTTCAGAATGGTATCTTCTTTCGATAGCAGATCATATACTTCTTTATTAAATAAATATTGTTGCCAGCTTCCATAAGCTGTGATGTATTGCTGAGTGATGGCTTTTTCTAAATCTTGTTGCGAAATTTTTGAAGCGATTCGGATAGAATCATTTACAAGCTGAACCAAATTGTATTGATTCTGCAGATTCTTCTTTCCGGCAAATTGTTTGGCAACATTTATCAACTCGCTAAAGTTGCCAACATTTGTTATAGCGCCTTCATACCCATAACCATTTATAACAGGCGCATAAGAATTGGTGCTGTAAATATTCACCTGCAGTTTATAACCTGCTGTGATCACTGCACTATCTATTTTCCCTGCTTGTATTTGATTGTTATAATCTTTGAGTAAAGCGCTGTTTTGAGAAGCTGTATATAAGTAATCATTAAGTGTTCTTTCCTGTGCAGATAAAGAAGTGAAAAAGATCAATGATATGATCAACAGAAAAAATCTAAGCACTTATTTTTAATGCAAACAAAAGAAGTGATTTTGAAGAAAACCTGAAGATGATAAGCTGCAAGTGTTACACCTATAATATCAGTTGGCGAGCCCTGCCTTTAAAAACAAAAAAACGAAACTGCCTTTTCAGCAATTTCGTTTTCATTTATCAGTTCAAAAATTTACGCTTTCTTTTTACTGCTTTTCGGTGCAAACATCGCAAGCATTCTTTTACCTTCCATTTTAGGCATGCTTTCCAAAGCGCCAACTTCTTGCAAACGTTCTGCAAATTTCAATAGTAATAACTCCCCTCTGTCTTTAAACATAATTGCACGGCCTTTGAACTGCACATAAGCTTTTACCTTATTGCCTTCTTTCAAAAAATTGATGGCATGTTTTGCTTTAAAATCAAAATCATGATCATCTGTGCCGGGAGTAAAACGAATTTCTTTTACTTCGCTTTGCTTGGCGTTAGCCTTCATTTCTTTTTCCTTACGCTTCTTCTCGTAAAGGAATTTTTTATAGTCTATGATGCGGCATACAGGCGGATCTGCATTAGGAGATATCTCAACCAGATCAAGTTCCTGTTGCTGTGCAATTTTTAAAGCTTCCTGTGTGGGGTAAATACCAACTGTTACATTATCGCCTACGAGGCGAACCTGGGGTACCCGGATTCTTTCGTTGATACGATGTTCAGGCTCCGGTTGCCTGTTAAAACGAGGATTAAAACGTCCTCCTCTGTGTGGTAAAGCCATTCAGTGTTTTTTAGTGAATAATTTTCTTTTGTTTAGAAATAATCTTTTTTAAAGATGGTTAAATATTTATTCCGGTAAAATTAATTTATTTATGATTTCCTGTTAACAATTTCATCCGTTATCATGTTAACAAATTCTTCAATTGTTTGTGTGCCGGCATCGCCTTTTCCCTGTCGCCTTACTGATAATCTCCCTTCGCTCATTTCTTTTTCACCTACAACCAGCATATACGGCACACGGCTCAACTCTGCCTCGCGTATCTTTTTGCCTATTTTTTCGTTCCTGTCATCTATTTCCACTCTTACGCCTGCTTTACGCAAACTAGTCTTTACTTCAGTCGCATAATCCTGAAACTTATCGCTAATCGGTAAAATTTTTACCTGCAAAGGTGCTAACCAGACCGGGAACTTACCCGCATAATGTTCTAGCAAAAACCCTATAAAACGTTCATGTGTCCCCAAAGGTGCACGATGGATGATCAAAGGAGTTTCTGTATTGTTATCCGGCGTTGTGTACTGCAAATTGAAACTTCTGCCCTGTGAAAAATCAACCTGGTTGGTAGCCAGTGTAAATTCTCTTCCAATAACACTGTATATCTGAACGTCAATTTTAGGACCATAAAAAGCTGCTTCATCCGGCACTTCAACGTATGGAATATTGGACTCCTTTAAAACATTACGAACCATTTCTTCCGTCTCTTTCCAAAGCTCCGGCTGATTTACATACTTTACCCCCAGTTTTTCGGGTGAATGAAGCGATAACCGCATCACGTATTTATCAATACCAAATATCTTAAAATACTTCAGGTACATCTCATTCACCGCTTTGAACTCATCATTAAACTGCTCCTTGCTGCAATAAATATGCGCATCGTTCATGTGCAGGCACCGAACACGCATTAGTCCAAATAGTTCGCCGCTTTGTTCATAACGATACACCGTTCCGTATTCCGCAAGGCGATAGGGAAGATCCCTGTAACTTTTTGGCTCTGCCGCATAAATTTTATGATGATGCGGGCAGTTCATCGATTTCAGGTAGTATTTCTCGCCTTCCAGTTCCATAGGTGGATACATACTATCCTGGTAATATGGAAGATGGCCACTGGTGAGATACATGCTTTCTTTAGCGATGTGCGGTGTTACAACGCGTTTATATCCAGCCGCTTCTTCCGTTTCTTTTGCAAGTTTTTCCAGCTCTTCAATCACGACTGTTCCATTAGGCATCCACATGATCAAACCCGGACCAACATCATCATCCATTGTATAAATGCCTAACTCTTTACCCAATTTCCGATGATCTCTTTTCTTTGCTTCTTCCAGCATGTGCAGGTATTCATCCAGTTCTTTCTGGTTAGGAAAAGTAATGCCATAAATACGGGTAAGCTGTTTGTTTTTTTCATCACCTTTCCAGTAAGCACCGGCAATGTTGGTGAGTTTTATTGCTTTGATAGGACCGGTTGATGGAATGTGCGGTCCACGACACAGATCGGTAAAATTACCCTGTGTATAAAAAGTGATGTTTCCATCTTCAAGACCTTGAAGCAAGTCAAGTTTATATTCATCGCCCTTCTGCGTAAAATAGTTAACCGCATCAGCTTTGGAAATTTCTTTTTTTTCGTACCGGTTATTTTGTTTCGCCAGTTCGTTCATCTTTTTTTCCAAAGCTTTCAGGTCTTCTTCTGTTATCTGCCTGCCCCCAAGATCCATGTCGTAATAAAAACCTCTGTCAATAGCAGGTCCCACCCAAAACTTTACGCCGGGAAACATGCTC
>JAEZRL010000320.1 GCA_023440945.1 Bacteroidota bacterium | reverse complement strand
TTACAAAGCTTATTACAACGATTGTTAACACCTCTGGAACCGGTGGTTATTCAGGTGATAACGGTCTTGCTACCGGTGCAAAAATATCCGGCCCGGCAGGCATTTGGGTTGATAATAGCAGCAACATTTATTTTGCAGATAACAACAATAGCAGGATAAGAAGAGTTGATGCCACAACAAAAATTATAACAACAGTTGCAGGAAATGGTATTGCAGATTTTAGTGGTGATGATGGCGCTCCAATTAGTGCTTCTCTTAATTATCCGGAAAAATTTTCTTTTGATTCAAAAGGCGTTTTATACATTGCTGATGTTTATAACTCCCGTATCCGCCAGGTAAAAAACAATATCATTACAACCATTGCAGGCAATGGCTCTCCAACAAATGATGGTGACGGTGGTCTTGCTACTGATGCATCCATCGGCTTGCCAACCGGCATCGCGATTGATACAGATGATAACATTTACATTGTCGATAACTATAACAACGTTGTTCGCAGGATTGATGCTAAAACAAAAAAAATATCAACGGTTGCAGGTGATGGTTATCCTGATTATTATGGTGATGGAGGCGATGCTGCTGATGCGGAACTAAACAGCCCGACAGATATCTTTATCGATAAACAAAACAACATTTACATTGTTGATAAAGACAATAACAGGATTCGTAAAATTGATGGCAATACAAATATTATTACCACTTTTATTGGTGATGGAACCGATGGCTTCAACAGCACGCCTGATGCTTTAAAAGCGCAGTTAAATCCTTTAGCCATTGCTTCTTTTGGAAAGGATCTTTTTATAGCAGAAGGAACTTATTATGATGTAAGACAAATAGACGTAAACAATAATACTTATCCTGTTGCAGGCAATCCAAACATTGATCCTGCTTATGCGAGTAAAGGTTTTGCAGGAGACAATGGCTTAGCAACACAGGCAAAACTAAATGCACCGGTGGATGTAAAAACCGATGCAGATGGCAACATTTATATTGCTGATGTTTTCAATAACAGGATAAGAAAAGTTGATAAAAACACGAATATTATTACAACCATCGCAGGTGCCGGCACTGCAGGATTTTCAGGCGATAATGGTCTTGCAACTGCAGCACAATTAAATGCACCTTATGGTATTGCATTAGACAAAAACGGAAATTTGTACATAGCTGATGCGCAAAATAACCGTATTAGAAAGATAACAACCTCCACCGGAAAAATTTCTACCATTGCAGGAACAGGGTCTGCAACAAGTGGTGCTGATGGCAGTGTCGCTACAAGCACTTCGCTTAATTATCCTTACAGTATCGCTGTTGATGCTTCGCTTAATGTTTATATTCTTGAAAAAGGTGTGGGTAAGGTGAGAAAGATTGATGCATCAACACAAAAGATCTCAACTGTTCTTTCGAATAACCATGTATTAACAGCAATTGCATTGGATCAAAAACAAAATATTCTTGTTTCCGATTCTACAGATAATAAAGTTTTGCGAATCGATAAAGCCTCTTTAAATGTTTATGGCATTGCAGGTAACGGCACACCAGGTTATTCAGGTGATGGCGGTGATGCAAGTTTGGCGCAACTCAATGGCCCTCGTGGTCTATACGCTGATAATCTCGGATACATTTATATTGCTGATGCAGGCAACCACGTTATCCGTAAATTTTCTCCGGGAACGTTGCCGGTTTTGCTAAGCAGTTTCATTGTTAACTTAAAAGGTACGGATGCATTGATGCAATGGAAGACAGCAACAGAAGAAAATTCAGGCTATTTCAATATTCAGCGCAGCATAGACGGTATTCGTTTTACAACCATAGCAAAACAAACTGCATCAGGCCATAGTTCTTTGCCTGTAAATTATGCTTATACTGACGTGAATATCGCATCAATAAATGCATCAAAGGTTTATTACAGGTTACAGGAAGTAGATAAAGATGGAAAGGCTGCTTACAGCAATATTGTTATTCTGGTTTTGAATAAACCTTCTGTTGCAATAAATGTTTATCCAAATCCGGCTACTGATTTCATTATTGTAAAAGGAATAACAAACGGTAAAGCGGTGCTGCAGATAACAAATATGCTTGGTGAAATTGTAATACAGGAAACGCTTAATAACTTCGTTCAAAGAATAAATATATCCGGGCTTACTAAAGGGGCTTATTTTGTTACCGTGTTCACAAATGATCATAAGCAAACAGAAAAAATAGTGGTAGAATAAGGGTTTGTTTTTTATTGCGAGAAGAGCATCCTTTACGGTGCTCTTTTTTATTTAAAGACATTTCTTGTCCAAGCCTTTGCAAAACTTTTGTCAACAGTAATTCAAAGCGCTATTTTCATATTTATAAAACGGTCGCATGAGCTTTAAAAACAAAACAGTTTTTATTACCGGTGCAAGCAGGGGAATTGGTAAAGCCATTGCTTTACGTCTTGCAAAAGAAGGAGCGAACATTATCATCGCAGCAAAAAGTGTTAAAGAAGATCCACGTTTGGGAGGTACCATTTTTTCTGCAGCAGAAGAAGTGCAAAAAGCAGGTGGTAATGCTTTGCCTGTTAAACTTGACATTCGTTCTGAAGAACAAATTCAACACACTGTTGATGAGGCTGTAAAAACTTTCGGCGGTATTGATATTTTAATCAACAATGCTTCGGCCATTCATCTTTCAAATACAGAACAAACCGAACCTAAACGTTTTGATCTGATGTTTGATATTAATGTTCGTGGCACTTTCTTCATCACAAAGTATTGTTTGCCTTTTTTAAAGAAAGTAAGTAATGCCCACATACTTACACTTTCACCACCGCTCAATATGAACATGAAATGGTTCAGTCTGCATGTGGCTTATACGATAAGTAAATACAATATGAGCCTGATGGCTTTGGCCTGGGCAGAAGAGTTTAGAAAACTGAACATCGCTTCAAATGCTTTGTGGCCAAGAACTACCATTGCAACTGCTGCAGTAAAAAATTTACTCGGTGGAAATGACCTTATAAAAATGAGCCGCACAACAGATATTATTGCTGATGCTGCTTATTTTATTTTAAACAGACCTTCTGCAGAATGTACCGGCAATACTTTTATTGACGAAGATGTTTTAATAAAAGAGGGGATCACTGATTTTGAAAAGTATGCAGTTACACCGGGAGAAAAATTATACCCGGATTTATTTTTATAAAAAAGGCAGCCTAAGCTGCCATCTCATCATTTCAATTTCAATAAAATTATGCTATCACTTCGTTTGTAAGATACACTTTCGTCATTTGCAAATATTGATTTTGCAATTGATGAATGTAATGTACTTGCGGATGATGTCTCCTGTCTTCCCTGTACCACATTTCAATAGAAGAAAAATCATCTTTGGCGGGTATTACCAACCTGAAAGAGCCTTTCTTGTATTTTACTCCCCCATCAGGAAACTCTTCTTTTACAAAATTCAATTTTAGCAGGTTTTCATCCGTTAAAGGAATCGGGTACAGTTGCTCTTCTTCATACCAGAACTCCTGCACATCTGTTTCCACACAAATCTGTTTATCCTCATGGTTTAAACGCGTTACAACACCGTCACGCATTACACCTTCAAATTCGACGAGAACATAATCGCCAACTTTAAGTTCATTAATATTTATCATAGGCTGAGTTTTTGAGACTGTTAATTTACCAAATCATTTTATAAGCGCCTATTATTTTAATATTTTTTGAGACCTGGCTTTTGTAATCCTGCTTAGCTTCCGTTGTGTCACTCACTTGTACGTTCTGTTTTCATGGCAGCAAGACGTAGTTTTATCAGCACGTTTTGTACCAATTATAGAGTCATTATTTAATTTTCCTGCTTCGTTAAAATGTTTTGCTTTAAATCTTCCCAAACAGAATCAAATTTATCTTCTTCCTTTTCTTTCCATTGTTGAAGTTTATTCTTCAGCTTTTGTTCCCTTTCTAACTTTGCTTCTTCAAAAAAACGCGCAATAAAATTTTTATCCTGCTCAAATGCAAGTTGATTATATAATTCTTTCAACTCCTGTTCTTTCTGTTGATTAGATGTAACAATTGTTTTTTCCATCAACTCTCTTAATCTTATCTTTTCGTCATACGTTCCTTTTGGTAATAATGTTTTTGCAATAACCGGCATCAGTTCTATTAAAACCAGAATAATGATCAGCAAATAATACCGGAACTGTGCAGCGCTGTTATTCTCAATCAAATGATGCAGTGCTTCTATTCTGGTAAGAAAACCATCATTCAGCAAAGCATTAAAACTTTGTTGCTCTTTTTGTTTATTTATTTCAATAACCGCCAACGAACTGTCAATCGTTTTAAACTGAGGTTGTAAATCCTCATTCATTTTCCTGTATTCACTGTCAAGCCGTAAATATTCTTTTTGCTTGGTTTGAGCAATAGTTGCAAAGCCAACTTTTCCCGTACCGCCTGTTCCATCCGTTTCAGCAATAAAACTATTTCTTGCAGCACTTACTTCATTATATTTATCATCAAGCTGTTGCTGCAGGTTTTTTTTATGTAGCTGTAATTCATTCTTCTGCGCAGCATATAGCGAATCCTGCTGGTTGCTTTTATCTCTTTTCTTCTGTTCATTATCCAAAGAAATCTGTACCTGTATCTCTTTATTAAACAAATACAACAAAGCCGGTTGTGCCATAAATGTTCCGATTGTTAACGCTAATAACCCACGGAACAAAAAGGGCAATAATTTTCTTTTGTTTGCGGCATTAATGCCTTTTATCAAAGCACGGTCAATGCTTAAGATAATGCCGCCCATGAAAAGCCCAAGCAAAATGGCGGCAAACCAATTGTTTACAACTGTGCTGAAAAAATACGTCCACGCTAAAGTTGCAAACAGCCATGTTCCTAAAACAGTCATGCCGGTAATAGCATAACGATTGCGGTCAATAGTGCAATCTTTTATTATTTCTTTTTCTGCTGTCGCCAGCCACCACAGGAATTGTGTAAAAGCCGATGGCTGATAGTTTTCCCTTTGGGAAAGTGAATGCACACTTTCAGGCATAA
>JAEZRL010000259.1 GCA_023440945.1 Bacteroidota bacterium | reverse complement strand
CCACAAAATTTACAAACGCATGATGAAGTAGGCAACTTTCTTATCAAAATAAAAAAGAAAGGAATGTTGTATGGCTTGCATTATGCCAATCACCCATTTGATGTTGTTGGATGGGATGGGTGTTGTTATCCTTTTGCTTTCAGCATTCACGATTTTGAGCCAATAACGGGACGTGTTCATCAACCTCCGCCTGTTCATCAAACTTTTGAAGCAAACAATTTTGTGGTTTGCAGTTTTGTACCGCGTTTATTTGATTATCATCCTTCGAGTATTCCTGCGCCTTATAACCACAGCAACATTGATAGTGATGAAGTAATTTATTATGTTGACGGGGATTTTATGAGTCGCAAAAATGTTACAAGAGGAATGATCACTTTGCATCCTGCGGGCATTCCACATGGGCCGCATCCCGGTGCAGTGGAAAAAAGTATTGGCGCAAAAGAAACAAAAGAACTGGCTGTTATGGTTGATACTTTTCATCCATTGCAATTAACAAAAGAAGCGCTTGATATTGAAAACCCGGGTTATATTATGAGTTGGGCAGAATGAGTTTTATTTTTTTATAATACCAGCAGAAGTTTTTCATAGCATCACCTCTTGTGTCACTCACTTGTACATTCTGTTTTCATGGCAGCATTATGCTTCAACTGCAATAGCCTTTTCTTTCATCAAATGTTCTTCCTGCAATTGCAATAAATTGCTGTAATTCGTGTATGAAATTTCTCATCATTCGTTTTTCTTCTATCGGCGATATTGTTTTAACCACACCTGTTGTTCGGTGTTTAAAAACACAGGTTGACAATGCGGAGATACATTATCTTATCAAACCTGCATTCAAAAGCATTGCAGAAAATAATCCTTACATAGATAAAGTTCATTTGTTACAAGATGACTGGAAACAAATGATGGATGAATTAAAAAATGAACACTTTGATTATATCATCGACCTGCATAAAAACATACGAACACTGCGTGTAAAAAAAAGATTGAAAAAAGTAAAAAGCATGTCCTTTGAAAAACTCAATTTTCAAAAATGGTTATTAACAGCACTCAAAATAAATGTGCTTCCCAAAGTGCATATTGTGGACCGTTATATGGAAACTGTAAAACGGT
The DNA here is from genome assembly GCA_023440945.1 of Bacteroidota bacterium. GTDB lineage: Bacteria > Bacteroidota > Bacteroidia > Chitinophagales > Chitinophagaceae > JAEZRL01. The sequence goes on along the minus strand of JAEZRL010000259.1, from coordinate 5,868 downwards.
TTGGCGTTGTAAACGACGGGAAAGGGTTGGATTATTTTATCCCGGAGAAAGATGTTGTACCAATGGAAGACCTGCCCATGAGCCATCACGCAGGATTTATCGGGCTTGTTATTGGCGCAGCACACAATACAAAAAAATTACCTCTGCATAAATTAATAGAATTATGCAAAAAAATAAATCATCCGATCGTCTTATTAGGTGGGCCGGAAGACAAATACAATGGTGACCTGATAGCAGAAACAGACAAAGTAAAAGTTTACAATGCCTGTGGAAAATTCAGCCTGAATGAAAGCGCTGACCTGGTAAGAAAAGCAAAACTTGTTATTACACATGATACTGGTTTAATGCACATTGCTGCAGCTTTTAAAAAACGGGTTATCTCTGTTTGGGGAAACACCGTTCCTGCATTTGGTATGACTGCCTACTATGGCGATGCAGCTATCCCAAATAACATTTTCGAGATAAAACATTTATACTGCCGTCCCTGCAGCAAGATAGGTTACAGTAAATGTCCTTTAGGTCATTTTAAATGCATGGAATTACAAAATATTGATGACATGGTTGAAGCAGCGAAGAGGACGAGTTGAAAAGAAAGTGAAAAGATAGATCTTTTTACCTATGATGCTTTAAATGATAATATAAGAAGGGATTGGGCCGATGCTTATGGCATTATCGGCAATGCAAACATTGCTCTTCCACAAGTTGAAGCCTGTAATGATGCAGCACTAAGCGCGGGAAGAAAAGCTCAGATTTTAGGTGAGATAAGATTTATGAGAGCCTTCACTTATTTTGATATGGTAAGGCTTTTTGGAGAATTGCCGATCATTCTTGAACCTGCCGATCTTAGTACTTCTGAAACAGTGATCCAATCCACTTTTGTTCCCAAATCCTCTGTTGATTCTGTTTACGAAGCCATATTGCAGGATCTGTGGTTTGCAAAAGATAATGTGCAGGATGATAATGAACCTTCCAATAAAATGATTGTAACAAAAGGAGCGGTCAATTCAATTCTTGCAAAGGTTTATGCATCTAAGCCCAATCCAAATTGGGATTCGGTTGCTTATTATTGCGACCAGGTTATTCCGAATTATTCACTTGTCCCTGACTTTACTTATCTCTGGGACAACAGTCATAAGAACAATAGCGAAGCTATTTGGGAGTTCAATTACATTGGATGGAGTAAGGTAGGAAACTGGATTCCTTCACAATTTATTGGGTCAGGATGGAAAAAATTTAGCACACCCTCTAATGATCTGGTGAATACTTTCAGAGCGGAAGGAGATTCTATAAGACTTCATTCATCTATTAGTTTTGTTGACTATGGATGGAGTGATCCTTACTGGAAAAACACTAATTATTATCCTATTCTTTCCAAATACAATGATCCATCTGACGGAACGAACGATTTTTATGCGATAAGACTTGCTGATATTCTTTTACTACGTGCTGAAGCTTATAATGCAAAAGGTGATATTTCAAATGCAGCAAAATTGGTTAACGAAGTAAGAGCAAGGGTAAAATTATCTCCGGTTACTGCTTCCTCCGCCGATGAAATGGCATCAGTTATTGCTAAAGAAAGAAGGCTTGAACTGGCTTTTGAAGGCCACCGAAGATTCGACCTGATCAGAACAGGAAAAGCAATTGAAGTAATGAATGCACAAAAAGACGGGGAAGGAAACAACCTGAATTATAACGTTCAGCCATACCAGTTGGTTTATCCTGTTCCGCAACAACAGTTGGATTTAAATCCGAAACTTACGCAAAATGAAGGTTATTAATTTCTTCTGCAGTTGTTGGTTGCTTAATTATGGCAATCACAACTGCTATTATATAATCATTATTTCATCATGTAGCTTTTTGTTTCCTTATTGTTAAGAGAGTCTGTGCTTGTTGGGTCACTTAAAAATCTGTCTTGATCTTAAATAGAAATAGTTTCAAAAAAGATCATTAAAGATTTATAATACATTAACTTAGTGATCTTACACAATTATTTTCGTTCGTTATCTTACTTCTTATAAAATAAACCTATGTTTACAACAAAACCTTTTTTCCTCTCTGCTATCCTGATGCTTGCTTATACGGTAGGATGTGCCAGCAATGAAAACTCCCCTACTGTTAACAATAACTCAGATACAACCGGCCTTCCACCAGTTGAAACGAAATCGCCGAATAGCAATTACAGGCCAGCCTTTACAGGACAAACAAGAGTTGCAGGCGTAAAGACAACAACGCCGTATAAGGTTGAAAAAATAGCTGAAAACCTTGGTGCTCCTTTTGCCATCGTAAGCATGCCTGATGGTAGGTTAATGGTAACACTAAAATCCGGTTATGCTGAAATTCACGACGCCAACGGTAAGCTTGTTAAAAAGATTACAGGTTTTCCCGCTGTAGTATATGCGGGTCAGGGTGGTTTGCTTGATGTTGCTTTTGATCCAGATTTTGCAAGCAATAAAATAATGTACTGGAGTTTTTCAGAAAAATATGCACCGGGTAATTTAACAGCAGTAGCTAAAGGCAAATTGAATGAAGCCACCGGAAAAGTGGAAAATCCAACTGTTATATTTCGTGCTACCCCGGCTTTAAACAGCAACTTACATTTTGGTTCAAGGCTGGTGTTTGATAAAGATGGAAATCTTTTTGTGAGCGCAGGTGAACGATCCATTTTAGAAGGCAGAGCGCAGGCACAAAAGCTGGAATCACACCTGGGGAAAGTGTTTAAAATAACAAAGGATGGCAAACCGGCTCCCGGCAATCCTTTTCTTAACAAACAAGGTGCAATGCCTGAAATTTATTCTTATGGTCATCGCAATCCCCAAGGTCTTGATATAAATCCTGCCACAGGAGAATTATGGGAAGCTGAATTTGGTCCACTTGGTGGTGACGAAATAAACATTATACATGCGGGCAAAGATTATGGCTGGCCGATAATTACTTATGGCAGGGAATATAGCGGTGAAAAAATTGGTGAAGGCATTCAGCAGAAAGCAGGGATGGAACAACCGGTTTATTACTGGGATCCGGTAATATCGCCAAGTGGTATTTGTTTTTACAAGGGTAGTGCAATACCCGAATGGAAGAATAATTTGTTTATTGCTGCACTTAGCGGTCAGCATATTGACAGACTGGTAATTAAAAACAACAAAGTTGTTGGAGAAGAAAGATTACTTGTGGATAAGAACAGTCGTTTTCGCGATGTAACTTACCTGAATAATATGTTGTATGCTATAACCAATGGAGGAGATATATATCGCATCAGCAAGCAGTAAAATTTGTAATAAAAAAGGGAGGTTGATCCAGTGATCAACTTTCCTTTTAACTGAGCTTTTTCCGCTTAGGATGAAATGTTGATATGATAGACAAGGAAAGATGCTAATTATGCTTAAGTTATCGATAAAAAACTCTTTGAACTTTTTGTAGCTATTGTTTTATTCATTCCCATAAAACAAATTGCCCTGCACTACTTTGGCGACGGAAGTGTAAGGATGTTCTTCCGCTTTTCCATTATCCATAATGTGCATCACCTGCCAGCCTCTTGTTTTTAGATAATCTGAAACAAGCGAACGGTGACAACGCCACCAAACTGCTTCGGAACACATGTAAGCAGTCGGTCGTTGTAACGCAAGTTGCTCTAAAAAGGTTATCCCATTTTTAAAATCACTTGTTTCCATGTAATCTGCATAACTGCGGAAAGAAGCGTTGTGCCAGGCGGTATTTTTTGACTGTGGATTTATATTTCTTCTTCCGCCTAATGCTTCTATATGCTGATAATTGATGCCTGCTTTTTGCAATGAATTACAAAGTGCGTCTTTATTAAAATGAGGGAATTTCTTTGAGCCCGGGAACCTTCTGATATCTACCAGCAACTCAATTTTATATTGTTTTAGCAAAGCGATAAAATCTTCTATGCTTCTTGTAGAGTGGCCGATCGTCCAGATGATTTTATGCTGTTTATTTGTTTCCATTCAACAATTATTCGTGTGATGATGGCTTTGTATCTTTCGCCGTTGCATCTATATCAATTTTGGGGGTTGTATTGTATAATATTTTATGTATGCGGCTCTCATTTTTTCCATCATTCTTTATTCGGCTTAAATAAAACTCTTCGTAATAAGCTTTTATTATAGCAGCCATTGGCGTGGCAATAAGCACACCTTTTAACCCAAATGCCGAACCCATTGCAAGCATTAAAAATAAGCTTGAAACGGCATGTATCTTCATTGTGTTCGAACGAAGTTTAGGCATTACAAAATCGCCAAGAATTTCATCCATTATCAAATAAAAAGCAGTTACCCATATAGCGGTTACGGGATCTGATGCTAATGCAACAAGAATAGGCGGAATAGCCATGATATAAAAACCGATCCGTGGGATAAGTTCTGCAAAAAAAGCAAGTGCACCCCAAACCCATGCGCCCTGTACATTCATAAAATTAAGGAATACGATAACCGAAACTGCTTCTATCGTTCCACCGATAAGGTTTGCCCGCATCCAGCCAACAAGCATAGTTGATGCATTGGTTAAAGCATTTGCAGCTTTATCCCGGTTACGCAAAGGAAAAAGATTCAGGTAAGTTTCAACTAAAGGTTCCGGGTTAAGAACTATATACACTACCATGCTGATAAAAACAATAAAAACAAGAATGTAACCGATCAACGATAATGAATAATTGCTGATACTTGTAAGCGCATCCCGAAACGAAGGAAGGATAGGTGAAAGCGTATTTCCTTTTTGTTTCAAAGCTTCATCTATGCCGGGATAATCGCCAAACCATTCTTTCAACTTGACCGATAAAGTGTTGATGTATTCAGGAATATTATTAACAAGAACGGATACCTGTGCACTTATTTTAGGAACAATAAGCCATCCCAATAAACCTGCGATAACAATTATTGTTGCAAATACGATCATGCATGCCCAGAAGCGTTTTATTCTTCTTCCTTCCAGCCAAACCACTGGTGCATTTACAATGATGGCAAGAATTATAGCAAACAAAATAAGCAGTAAAACACCTGCAATTTCATAAAAGAACCACAGCATAACGATGTATGCTGCAACAAGGGAAATCAACTTCACAAGAGAAGGGAATATATTTTGTGAAGGGTTTTTTTCTGCCATAAACAGATTCTTTGCTAAAAAATTAATTTTCATCAGCTACTTCCAAGTAAAATGCGAATCCCCACTATTCCTATACACACTGCTAATGCACGTATAATAGTTTTACCTTTTATCTTATGCGATATGAATGCACCAACCTGCGCACCGGGAATTACGCCTAAGCATAATCCAATAACCATGCGAAGAATATAAGCGCTGTCGTAACTTCCCTGGATTGCATGAACAATTACACTTACTGTTGACATAATAGCCAGGATAAAATGGGATGTAGCAGTTGCAACATACACAGGAAAATAAAGAATATTCACCATCGCTGGCACATGAATAATACCACCGCCAATTCCTAGTATAGGCGATATGAAACCCACCACTATGCTTATTAAAATGCCTTTTGTTTGATTGTAACTGTAGTCATAATTACATCCCGTACGATCGGTTAAGCTATGATGTTTCCAACCCGACGGCAAATTAGAGTGATCTGTTTTATGTTCATGCTGTGGCCTTTTTTTAAAGAACAATAAAATCGCCAGCATAATAAGAATAGCACCAAATACAATATGAAAAACCTGTGATGGTATATACTTAGTAACAATAACACCCAGAATGGAGCCCGGAATAGTAAAAAACGCAAATACAAGGCCTGCTTTAAAATCAATCCTTCCGGAACGAGAGTATGCTACAGAGCCTGAAATAGCATTGCATGCAACAATAGCAATTGAAACAGCGGTTATAATATCTGGTGTTAACTTAGGG
>JAEZRL010000238.1 GCA_023440945.1 Bacteroidota bacterium | reverse complement strand
GCACAACCAAAGCCAAATAATCTTACATTAGTTACCTCAATAAAAATCTTCGCTGCTTATGAAACTGCACGTTAAAACCGGCTCGCAAAGCTGTCATGTTATTGTGAACATTAAACTTGATGGCTTTGTTCTATTAAAGCTGATGGATAATGATGAAAGATTTATGGATTTACTTAAAGGCATCACTTACACTTTTGAATGGTTTGTGTTTACGGGACCTGATGAAGGTCACGCTGATATTTTTGCCGAAGTAATTCCGCCAACAGAAGCATTCCCGCTTTTGCATATTGAAAAAGATTATCCGGCAGGTTCAAGAGATGGAAACTTATTCGATTTCACTTTATAATTCCGGTTTATGAATCGCAAACAATTGTTACTGATATTGCTTTTATTTCAGTGTTTCATCACACATGCGCAAACTGCTTTAAGTCCGCAGGATTTTGTTATTGCAGAAGCCGCAACAAAAAATTTTAAAAAGAAATTGTCTACACCTTATGGCACAGGAAGTTTGCCTAACTTCTTTTCCAGCATATCTCTTTCATCTTTTTATAATGAAGGTGTAAATGGAAAAATTGAACTAAATGGAAAGCTTGGTAAGGGATGGAATGGCGGTTTATCAATAGATCAAAAAATCGGCGAAACCGATGTAGAAGCAGTGCCGCTTGATCTCAGTGGTATCAGTCCCGGAACAACTGTTTCATTCAATCTTCAGAAAATATTATGGAAACCAACATTCAATTTATCACATCAGCAAATTCAGCAATTAAATGAAGCAACAAAAGTTTATGCAGCAAGAAAACAGATTGCTGACTGGCGTACTGTTGGGCTGCGTGATATAAGTATGGACGGCACTGCAGAAGAAAAGAAGCTGGCATTAAATGCCATTAATTCTGTATCATTCAAAGAACCTTTTTTTATAACTGCAAGAATTGGATTTACAAAAACAGCTTTTACTTATACAACCGACTCTGTTAACCTGGTTGAAAACAGTGAAGCTTTTTTAACACCCGCACTCACCTTATCTGTTGTAAAAGCTTTGGGTTCAGGATTTGATGTAAGCGGATTTATTGCGCTTAGTTACAGTTACAATCAGTACTATACTGCTTTTCCCAAAACAACTTTCAGCACTCCATTTGGCACAACCGGAAATTATTATACAACTACACTTTCATTCGGCAAACCGGTACAAACTACTTCGCATACTGCAATGCTTGAATACAGGAAAAATTTTTTCTCAAAAAGAAACAACGATCGTTATACTAACATAGCTGTTTCTCCTTCCGCCATTTTTGGAATCAACACCAAAACATTGGGCGTTTTTTTACCGGTTTATTTTATAAGAGGGACGGATGAAAAAGGCAATTTGCTCGATGGTTTGCAGGGTGGTGTCCGCTTTGGCTATATTACGAGCACAGAATCAGGAAAACTAAGTAGCTTTAAAGATGGTTTTACAGCCCAGTTACTTATTACGCAACCATTAGATTTTTTAAATAATTTTTAATAAAAATAGTGACCTATGTGCACCAACCAAAAACATCACCATTCTGTTTTTTGCTTTTTACCACCTTATCTTCTACATAATATTGCAAATTCACCACAAAGTTCACCAAGGCTTAGAAGTCTTGCCTTAAATGCAATGGGCGTTGATATTACTTTCAGAAGTTTAAGGATGAATTCGATTGCAAGACGTGATCCGGGAAGAAAGTGGACGACACTTTTTTCAACCACGGGTAACAAACAGCGAACCATTTACAGTGCGGGTAATAAAGAAACTTTTCCAGGCGTTGTTGTGCGAACAGAAGGAAGCGCTGAATCAGGCGATCCTGCTGTTGATGAAGCGTATAATGGCTTAGGCGATACGTATGATTTTTATTGGGAAGTATTCAAACGAAATTCCATTGATGATGAAGGTTTGCCTTTGAATGCCGTTGTGCACTATGGCGAGAACTACGACAATGCATTCTGGGATGGACAACGAATGGTTTTTGGTGATGGTGATAATGAATTATTCAACCGGTTCACTAAATCTATTGATGTGATCGGTCATGAATTAACGCATGGTGTTACAGAAGATGAAGCGCAGCTTGTTTACACTTCAGAATCAGGTGCATTGAATGAATCCATCTCGGATGTGTTTGGTTCTTTGATAAAACAATATTCTTTGAAGCAAACGGCAGATAAAGCGGATTGGTTAATAGGCGCAGAATTATTAACGGATGCGGTAAAGAATGATAAAACCAGCGGGCCTAATGTAGCCATCCGCTCTATGAAAGATCCCGGAAGTGCATACGATCATCCTGTTCTTGGTAAAGATCCTCAGCCAAAGAATATGAAAGATTATGTAAACACAATGCAGGATAACGGAGGTGTACATATCAATTCAGGCATACCCAATTTTGCGTTTTATAATGCAGCTATTAATATCGGTGGCAACGCATGGGAAAAAACAGGAAGAATATGGTATGAAACATTACTTGATCCGAAGCTGAAACCCAATGCAAAGTTTCAGTCTTTTGCACAGTTAACAGTTGCAAATGCAAAGAATTATAATGCAGAAAAGGAGATAGGAGATGCATGGGATAAGGTAGGTATTTCTATTCCCTGATATTGGTAATTTTAAAAGATGATAAAATTACAACCATGCTATCCCTCAAAATTCATAAGCACGGCTAATTCGCCAAGGCTACTCAAGTTGCAAGGTAAATTTTCGATTTATAATTACCTTTAAATAAGCAGGTGAAGAGCGTTAAAAACGCCCTGTTGTTGATCGTACAATGTTTCTCCCCTCTCCCTTCAATAGTATGTCTAAACTTACTCTATGAAAACGTTCTTCTGCATTCTGGCAAGCAGTGTATTTGTATTTTCATCTATAAAAATATCTGCTCAGGTTATACCAGACCACCGGAGATTTGACTGGTCGAAAGCAGGTTATGAAGGAACGATACCTGAACCGAAGCTCATCATCAATGTAAAAAATTTTGGTGCTTATGGAGATGGTGTTCATAACGATTATAATTCCATTATGAAGGCGATAAATTCTTCTTCCAAATTACGGGTAATCTTTTTTCCAAAAGGACTTTATCTTATCAGATCCACGCTTAAATTACCATCAAATACGGTATTAAGAGGGGAAGGTGTAGTCAGCCGCCTAAAGTTTGATCTATCAAGTTCAACAAATAAAAATTGCATTGAAGTAGTTGCCGGCAAACAGCCTCGTTTTGTTTCTGCAATCAGTGGTTATAGCAAAGGCTCGCATGTGGTTACAGTAAGTAACAGTTCTGGTTTTGTAGCAGGTGAATTTGTGGAGATACGTGAATTGAATGGCAAATGGGATACGCATCCTTTAGGTGAGTATGCAGTGGGCCAGATAATGAAAATAAAAAGTGTAAAAGGAAGTACTATCACTTTTGAGGAAACGCTACGTATAGGTTATTCATCAGATTTAAAACCGGAGGTACGTCCGCTTTTTCCTGTTTCAAATACGGGTATTGAATGTTTGAAATTGATACGGGTAGAAAGCAAAGCAATGCATGGTAAGACGATCTCTTTTTCTGAAGCGATAAATTGCTGGGTAACAGGGGTTGAAAGTTCTAAAGGCCAGGATCAGCATATAGCAATAAAAACAAGCAGTCATATTACAATAAGCGGATGTTATTTTCATGATGCATATAGCTACGATGGAGGCGGCAATGGTTATGGCGTGCAACTGATGCAACACACAAGTGATTGCAAGGTAGAAAACTCTGTTTTCGTGCGGCTAAGGCATTCGATGATGTTAGCTTCCGGCGCTAATGGAAATGTGATTGCCTATAATTACTCTACCGATCCTAAAAGTACAACGGAAATGCCCAGAGATGCGATTGGAGATCTTTCTTTACACGGTCATTATCCCTTTGCTAATTTGATAGAAGGAAATATTGTTCAAAATATTTTTTTAGATGATTACTGGGGGCCGAATGGGCCGTACAACACTTTTTTCCGTAATCGGGCAGAACTTTATGGCATTGCAATAGAAGATGAATATAATTATGCAGTGAAGACGAATAAGCAAAACCTGGTAGGCAATGAAGTAACAAATACCGGTGTAAACAAAGGAAATTATGTATTGAAAGGCAGCGCACACTTCACCTGGGGCAACAACATCAGAAAGATGATTGAACCAACCGGTACGGACTCTTTAGATGATAAGAGTTATTATTTAAACGGGCAACCTTATTTCTGGAATATAAAAGCACCATGGCCTGATATTGGCATACCTAATGCATTAGGTTCGGGAACAAACCCTGCAAAAAAAAGATATCTGGCCGGAGATAATATAACCGATTGTTCTAAAGAAAAAAATCAATTGATTGTAAAGGATATTAATAACAGGAGCAGAAATAAAGTAATTACTGATTCAATAAAGAGAGGAGCTTTAATTGTCTTTAAGCATTAATGTAAACTGAATAAGTTACGCATGTGCATTTAAACCAATTATATGAAAATAGAATTTTCACAGGAAGGAGGTTTCGGATTTTTTCCTGGCCTGAATAAACCTGTTACAATAGACAGCAACGATCTTCCTGCAGAAGAAGCATCACATCTTGAGCAGTTGGTAAATGCTTCTGATTTTTTTAGCCAGCCGGCAAATTCATCCGCTGAACACAACATGCCCGATGCAAGAAAATATACCATCACTATTGAAGATAATAATAAACGACACCAGGCTTCATTAAGTGAAAATGTAAACGATCCACATCTCAAAGACTTGTTGAATTACTTAAGAAAGAAGCACCAGGAATTACGTAATCCAAATCAGGAATAATATTTATCCTGTAAAAACTTTCTTCGTTGCATTTTTAGAATATGCAATGTTTTGCAAAAAACGCTCTTCTAAGATAGTAGATGGAAAGCTGCTTTAATCAAAACTCTGATTACTTGCTGTTGCTAGTTTCAAAATTCTATCATATTGCTCCGGTGTAAGATCATTATAAAAAAAGTAAACAGGATCAACAGGCTGACCACTCTTATGCACTTCATAATGGCAATGCGGGCCGGTACTTTTGCCTGTGCTTCCAACATAACCAATCACTTCGCCACGTTTTACCCTTTGCCCTCTTTTCGCTTTTATTTTATACATGTGGCCATATAAAGTTTCATAACCATAACCGTGATTTATCACTACATGATTACCATAACCGCCACCATTATAATTTGCTTCTTTAACAACACCATCTGCCGTTGCATAAATAGGTGTGCCCTGCGGCGCTGTAAAATCAAGACCGGCATGAAACTTTGTTACTTTATAAACAGGATCAATTCGGTAACCAAAACCAGATGCAATGCGTGAAAGATCTTTATTGCTTACCGGTTGTATTGCAGGAATAGCAGCAAGCAACTTCTCTTTATTTTTGATCATGTTGTTGATCTCGTTATAAGATTTTTCCTGGAAAGCTACCCGAAGTTTAAGATTATTCAGTTGTTGCGTTGTACTTCTTACAAGTTCATCTTCACTCATACTTCTTACTAACTGCACTTCCTTGTTTTTCTCCATTTGTTTCAATCTTGCGCTGTCAGGTATTGGTGAAGATTCAAATATCGAACGATATACTGTGTTATCACGATTCTCCAGTTCAAACATTTTTTGCTGCATTTGTTGCACCTGTTTACTTAGAACCGCATAATCATCCTGCAGATCTTCTTTTTGTTGTCTTAATAATTTTTCCTTCGGAGAATCAATGTATTGAAAGGCTATTGCAACAATGATCGCTGCAGTTACAGCAGAAGTTGCCAAAAAAGCAAACACTCTTAAAAGCTTTACCCGCAAAGGCGTTACGAGTTTTTCATAACGCAATGTGTGGGTATTATAAAAGTATTTGATTTTTTTCATTACAACTTCCCTGCTGTTATCACATTTTATTTTTTAGTCATCTGCATTACTGCTATGTGGCTTGGATTCTGTCACTCACTTGTACGCTTTGTTCCATTACTCAGCGTGTTTCTAAAAGCTTTGAATATTTATCGCCTTACACCTTAAACCTTACGTCTTCTAACTTCTGTCTTCTTCTATTACCTTTGTTCCCTTTGGAAAGGCTCAAAGATAAAAGGTTGAAAGCTAAAAGGTATTCTAAAATTTCATTAAGGGTATGTTTACAAGTGCTGAAATACGACAAGGTTTTTTAGACTTTTTTAAATCAAAAGGTCATGTAATTGTTCCTTCTGCGCCAATAGTTGTAAAGAATGATCCAACGCTTCTTTTTACCAACGCAGGAATGAACCAGTTTAAAGATTATTTTCTTGGTAATAAAAAACCACCTTATACAAGAGTTGCCGATACACAAAAATGTTTGCGTGTAAGCGGTAAACATAATGATCTTGAAGAAGTGGGTGTTGACACCTATCACCATACCATGTTTGAAATGCTGGGCAACTGGAGCTTTGACGATTATTTCAAAGCAGAT
>JAEZRL010000218.1 GCA_023440945.1 Bacteroidota bacterium | reverse complement strand
GTTTAAGGTGAATAAAAATTTATCATCTTAACAACGGTTGCTTCGTTGTTCATAAGGTGTATGCCTTTTATAAAATGCAGGTGGATTTTTACCAGCCCGGCATTCTATTTCATGGCATCTTTGTTTTGCCTGACCTGGAGCAATTTCAGGTTCGCACACTTGTACACCTTGTACTTAAAGCATCTTCGGTTTTCAACGCACAGCAGGTTAACGAATAAAAAACATGCCATGAACGGAAAACTAAAGCCGAGTAAAGAACAAAGTGATGAAGTGAGTGACACAACGAAACCGAAATCAATTAATAAAGTTAGACCAAAAACTATTCCTGTATATGTGGATAACCTATTGTGTATAAGAGAGTTTTTGCACATTCTATCCGCTAAAAAACGCTGGTGCAACAATTAACTTTCAGATGATTAAGCTAAGGCAATTAATAAATATTCCCTCTAACATCAACCTTCACTGTCTGCTAATGCATCAAAATCAAAACCCGCTCTTTCCAAAGCGCGTTTAGCAGATTGCAAGGCGTAATCAGCTTTATTATAGTGTTGTACCGGCACTTCCGTTACTTTTTCCAATTGTTCCAATAACTCCTGTGTTTCGCCTGTTGTTAGCTTTTCACATGCATCGTACATGCCACCCGGTTCTTCTTCCAGCAGATCGTGCTTCTCCAATACATATCGTAATACTTTGATCACTTCCTTACCTGGTGGAATCACCATTAAAGCAGTTAATGCACCATGGTCGAGACGGAGTTTGGCAGCAAGTGGCAAAGGAACACCGTCATTTGCCTTTTGCGCAGCCGGAAAAAGAATTTTCTCTTCCATCTTTATATGCTTTAAAAGACCGGTGCGAAACTGGTGGTAATGATCCATTTGAATGTGATTGATATCTTTTGTTGCTTTATCAAGAATATCTTCAATTCTTCGGTGGTCGTTTGTAAAAAAGTGATAGAGCGGTTTGTTCATGGTGATGTAATGCTATCAGTAGGTGAGTAAAGGTATTAAAAGAAATAGTTGTGCTCGTATGACTATTTATTGGTGTAATGTCTCGCAAGTAGTAAAATGGGATCGCTCCATCGAAAAATAGCTCCCTCATCTCTAAAAATGAAACAAAATGAAAAAGAATGATACACAGTGAATAATGAATGCCGCTTAAGTTTCTTTTCTTCACACACTGAAAACTAAAGGTGTTTGTGTAAACGATTGCACCAAAATTGACTGACAAGATAACGATACAGGACTTAGCCAAGGAATTGAATCTTACTGCTGCAACAGTATCACGTGCCTTGAATGATCATCCAAGAATAAGTGATAAAACAAAAAAAGCAGTATGGCAGCTTGCAGAAAAAGTTAACTACAAAAGAAATCAGCTTGCATCGTCATTGCGGTCGGGGCGTTCATTTACAATAGGTGTTATTATACCAAGCGCCGAAATAAATTTTTTTGGTTCGGTGGTACATGGAATTGAGAGCATTGCGAACACTTACGGTTACAATATTTTGATCTACCAGTCGAATGAATCACCGGTATATGAAGTAAAGGCAACCGAAACGTTTATCAGTGCAAAAGTGGATGGTATTCTTGCTTCAATAGCGAAAGAAACATTCGATTTTTCGCATTATCTTGAAATAAGAAGAAGAAATATTCCGCTTGTTTTTTTTGACAGGAGTAAAGATTCGTTGAATATTCCTTCTGTAGTGATAGACGATTATAAAGGCGCGTTTATTGCTACAGAACATTTAATAAAGCAAGGCTATAAACGCATTGCACATATATCAGGACAACAACATCTGAAGATATTTAAAGATCGTTTGGATGGTTATAAAGCTGCACTTGAAGAGTACGGGATAAAGCTTGAACAGGAACTAATTTTTAATGGAAATGTTTCTATTGATGCAGGAAAAGAAGCGATGAGTTATTTCTTTAAACTTCCTGCACCACCCGATGCCATTTTTGCTGTGGAAGATTTTACCGCATTGGGTGTTATAAAATCCGCAAAAGAAAGAAAAATAAAGATACCGGATGATTTAGGTGTGATAGGTTTTTGTAACGAAGCTTTTTGTGAGCACATCACGCCAAGTTTATCATCCGTAGACCAGCAAACCGTACAGATGGGGAAAGAAGCATTTACGCTTTTGCTTGAATTAATAAATGATAATAACAAAAAACAAATAAAGAAGTCGAAGATCGTGTTGGAGCCGTTGCCTTTTTTCAGGGAATCAACAAAACGAAAATCTTAAATAGATAAGTTTTATTAAGTAGTGCAAACGATTACTTAACCGTTGAAAAACAAAGAGAATTTGGTTCATACAGTTTTTGATGGCAGCCCCCTGTTGTTTAGCAGGGGGAAATTTTGAAAATGTAAATAACTAAAAAACGAGTTGCTGAATATGAAGAAATTACCTTTTGCAATTGCGATGTTTGTTATTGTAACTGCAGTTATGTCTTTCACTTATTTCTATAAGAAAGATGATACAACTGTTTCAACTGTTACAAATACCGCTGTTGAATCTGTTAATCAGTTCTATGTTTCCAACAAACAACCTTTATTACCACTTCATTTTATAAAATTACCAATCGGAAGTATCAAGCCCGAAGGCTGGATAAAAAAATATCTCGAATTACAGCGTGACGGTCTAACCGGTCATTTAGGTGAGATAAGTGCATGGCTTGATAAAAACAATAATGCGTGGTACAGTGGCAACGGGCAAGGTGATCATGGCTGGGAAGAAGTTCCTTACTGGCTGAAAGGTTATGGTGATCTCGGTTATATTCTTAACGATGTTTCTGTTATCAATGAAACCAAACGCTGGATAGAAAAAGTGTTGCAGAGCCAAAGACCCGATGGTTATTTTGGCCCTGTTGTTGACTTCAATAAAAACGATAAACAAAAGATACCTGATCTCTGGCCAAACATGATCATGCTTTGGTGTTTGCAATCTTATTACGATTATTCTCACGATGAACGTGTAATTCCTTTTATGACGAAGTATTTCAAATGGGAATTATCCGTTCCGGATGATCAGTTCTTACAAACTTATTGGGAGAACAGCAGGGGAGGAGATAATCTTTTAAGCGTTTACTGGCTGTACAATAGAACCGGCGAAAAATGGTTACTTGATCTTGCGGATAAAATTCATCGCAATACGGCAGACTGGACGCAGAAGGATAAGTTGCCGAATTACCACAACGTAAATATTGCTCAATCATTTCGCGAACCTGCCTCTTATTATGTAAAAGCAAAAGATTCAAATTTCCTCAATGCCACTTATAATGATTTTGAACTGATACGCCGCTTATACGGCCAGGTTCCAGGTGGTATGTTTGGTGCTGATGAAAATGCAAGAAAAGGTTACGATGATCCTCGACAAGCTGTTGAAACCTGCGGCATGGTGGAGCAAATGGCAAGCGATGAAATATTAAGCGGTATAACAGGCGATCCTTTTTGGGCCGATCATTGCGAAGATGTTGCTTTTAATACCTATCCTGCTGCGGTTATGCCTGATTTCAGAGGATTGCGTTACCTCACGGCGCCAAACATGGTGGTGAGTGATAGCAAAGATCATAGTCCGGGTATTGAGAACAGCGGTCCTTTCTTAACCATGAATCCTTTTAGTAGCCGTTGCTGCCAGCATAACCATTCACAGGGCTGGCCTTATTATGCAGAACATCTTTGGATGGCAACACCTGATAACGGTCTTGCCGCCATGTTGTATAACAG
>JAEZRL010000202.1 GCA_023440945.1 Bacteroidota bacterium | reverse complement strand
GTATGTGGGTGAATCATTCAATAACTTTAAATCATAACAATGCAGGAACAGGTAACATGTCCAAACATAAAAACGGCGCAAAAATAGTTTTATTAATTTAATATCGCAGGAAACAGTCCCCAGGAATTGTTTTTAACACTTTGTACGGTAAAGGCATCCTAACGAGCTGAAATAGTCAACTTAGAACCAGTTGTGTTTATCTTTTCTATCAAACCTATTCCGGCTGCTTTACAATCTGTGCAGTTAAATCTCCTTCAGTAGGTACTTTCCCGTTCACGAAAACAGTTCCGTGCATTTCGCAAATGCCACGACGAATAGGATGATTTAATTCCATCTTCAAGATCATCGTATCTCCAGGCTTTACCAATTGCTTGAATTTGCAGTTATCAATCTTCATAAAATAAGTATCATACTTGCCTTCTGGAGAACTGTTGATAGCTAAAATACCGCCTGTTTGTGCTAATGCTTCTACCTGTAGCACACCGGGGAAAATAGGATTACCGGGAAAATGGCCCTGGAAAAACCATTCATTAAAAGTTACGTTCTTAACGCCTACAATATGTTTGTCGGTCAGCTCGATAATCTTATCAACCAGCAAAAAAGGATAACGGTGAGGTAGCGTCGCTTCTATTTGTTAGGTTGTTTTAACCGGCTGTTGTGTACAATCATATAAAGGAACATCCTTTAAATGCCTGCGCTTTTTTATGTACTGCTTTATCTTTTTTGCAAATTCAACATTTGAGCTGTGACCCGGACGATTGGCTATAATACGAGCTTTTACCGGGTAGCCGATTAATGCGAGATCACCTACAATATCCAATAATTTATGTCTTGCTGGTTCATTCGGAAAACGCAGTTCAAGATTATCCAAATAACCCTGGCTTATCTCCATCTTATCGCGCTTAAAAACTTTTGCCAAACGCTGCATTTCATCTTCTGTTACCGCTTTATCAACAACAACAATGGCATTGTTGATATCGCCACCTTTTATCAGATTATGTTCAAGCAACATTTCCAGCTCATGCAAAAAACAAAACGTTCTGCAGGGTGCAATTTCATTTTTAAAATCCTGCATGTGCTTCAACTGTGCATGCTGAGTTCCAAGCACCGGACTATTAAAATCTATAAGCGTATTTATCCTGTATTCTTTATATGGAATAGCAAGCATTTCAACACGCTTTTCCTCATCAATAAAATGGATATTTTCATCAATGGTGTACCATATTTTCTCTGCATCCTGTTCTTCAACGCCGGTACTTTCTATTAAATCTGTAAATGGTTTGGAGCTTCCATCAATTATCGGTATTTCCGGCCCGTTCAATTCTATCAAAACATTATCAACACCCATCCCAACCAAAGCCGCCAGTATATGTTCAACTGTGCTCACTTTTGCTTCGCCGGACTGTAAAGTTGTTCCGCGACTTGTATCAACTACAAGATCGCAATCAGCTTTTATCGGTGGCTGTCCGGGCATATCAACACGCTGAAACTGAATACCAAAACCTGCAGCAGCAGGCTTTAAGGTCATATCTACCATAATACCTGTATGCAATCCGGTGCCGCTGATGCTTGCTTCAGAAGTTAATGTGTGCTGTTTGTCGGGGTTAAATGTTTGATTCATTGAAAAAACGATTTTTATGAGCCCTGCTTCAGAACATAAATAGTGCTTTCGTTGCGTCGCACACTTGTACATTCAGTAATTCTATTCCACAGGTCAAAAAAACTAATGGCAGCAAAAATAGGATAATGTGTGTAGGTTATTAAAATTCTTAGGAGAAATTCATTCTGAAGAAAACCTTGTTTGTTCATTCATCATTGTGAGCGCAACTGCTGTTTCAAATTTAGGATTTATTTTTTGGCTTTTCTTCTTTAACTCTTATCCTGCATCTTAGTCTCCTCAAATCCATTCAACTATTTGCTTTGCATTTGCCTCGTTGTTATAAGCTTGATGCAAAACGTGCTTTCGTAATTCAATCTCGTCTTCTTTAAATGGCTGATGATACAACTGTTCAATTAAATGTTGCATTGAAGACGCAGTATTACTTACATGGCACAGATCATCAAGACTTGTTCCTCCGATCATCGCATTATTAACTACACAATGCCTGCCGTTATATAATGCATTTAATAATTTCAATTTAATACCCGTTGAATTAAATGAGGGTAGAACATGAATATGCGCTTCCTGTATCATTTGTTGCATTTCAGTTTCCGAAGGATTCGTTACCAATCGTATATTTTCTTTTTTACCAACCAACCGTTGTAATCGTATTGAAGGGTTTTTACCGGCTATTACCAGCGGCATTTTTAATTCATTAAATACGCTTGTTGTCAACCAAGTTGCAGCCTGCTCATTTTCATCCACTTCGAGATTACCATGATACAAGCAATACACGCCCATTCCAGGCATGGATTTCACATTCCATGGCGGCAAAAACAAAGGCAGGTATTTAATGTTCGTACATCCTAATTCGTGACGATAAACTTCTGCATCTTTCGGTGTTACTGCCCAAAAAGCAGTCGCTTTGTTTACGATTGATCGTTCATATTTTTTCAGCAACCTGCTTTCAAAAAAATAATATGTTTTTTTAAAAGGTGAAATGGCAGATTCGAACAAGTGACTATAATACTGGAACTCTACATTATGTAACCGTACAAACTTTTTGCGATACAAAAACCTTTCATCCAATAAAGGATAAGTGCAGTGAATACCTTCCATTAAAATAGGATAGTCATCCTGAAGTAAATTGTTTAATAAAATTTCATTTTTTCTGCTTGAAACGATATAAGGTAATTGCGAAGAAAGTTTTTTATTACGCTGATAATAATTTACAGAAACACAATATTTATTCAACTCTTTTTGTTCGCCTTTTCCATAATCAAAACAATGCAAATGTATCTGTACGCCTTCTGCTTGCAATGCGGGAAGCTTATAAAAAAGATCAAACAAACCGCCGTAATCAACTGGGTAAGGAACGTTGAGATCAATGATGTGTAAATGGCAATCCTGTGCCCCTGCCCCTTGCACAACATTCTGCTGATTTTCGTTGATTCGTATTTTATCCGTCACACTTACTGTTTAGATTTTTTTAGCCGTTTTTTATTATCAGCTTCTAAAAGTCCTTTTACGGATTTAGCGCTTGTCTATAAAATTCTATCAATTTTTGTTCTTCATTTTCCCAGTTAAGAACTGTTCTCGCTTCCAGGCAGTTTGATCGTAATTGTTTATGCAAGCCCTCATTGTTAAATAATTTATTTAAAGCATCTACCAAAGTTGAAACTTTTGTATCAGGTACCATATATGCAATGTGATAAATATCGTTCAGTGATTTGTATTCGGGATAATCAACACAAACCTGCGGAACACCAGCCATGATATAATCAAAGAAACGATTGGAAAGTGAGTAATATTGATTCAATCCTTTTTGTTCAAACAACATAACAGCAACATGAGCCTGCGGAGTTAACTCTTTCAGTTTTAAAGGTTCTACATAGCCTTTCAACTCAACTTTGTTTTCAACATTATTCTCCTTGATAAGCTGCTTTGCCTGTTCAAAAAAATTTCCTTTACCGCATATAATTAGTTTTGCATCAACCTGCTTCATTGCGGGAATTAATGTTTCAAAACTTCGACCTTCATTTACTGCTCCCTGGTAAATAATGAAAGGTCTCACCCCTGATTCTTCTCCTCGGGGAGAGGGAAGCGAAGCAGAAAACTTCGGTAAATTTCTTACAATGCTATAATCAACATTATATCTTCTTTTTAATTCGTCAGCAATAAACCGGTTAACTGTATAACCAAACTTAAATTTCGGAACTGCAAAACGTTCTATGCTAAGCCAGAACTTATGCACAGCAGGCCTTGTTAAAATCTCTTTTTGTTCTGTAAACAACTCATGCGCATCATAAATTCTTTGCTTCCGTTTTATAACAGAAACAAAATAACAGGGAAGAATGGTGTCAAGATCAATGGCGCAAACTGCATCCACCTCTTTTGTCAAAAGCCAAAAAAATAAACGGAAATTATACTCTGCATAAAAAGCAAATCCTTTGTTGAAAAAACATTTAATGCGTTTGTGTTGAAAAGGATGACCTTCAAAAGGCAAAGAGCTTTTTAGTTTTCTTCCCGCAAGCAATACATTAAAATTACTTGCTGCTAATGAAGAACAAATACGCTGCATGCGTTGATCGTAAGTAAGATCATTGGTAACAGTAAAGATGATGCGCTTCAATACAAGAAAATTTTATCATTTCTTCCTGATACGATATTTTATCTCAACAGGAGCAACGCCCTGCCGTATCATTCCAATACGTCTTGCAGCTTTAGAAGTGAGATCAATAATTCTACCTTCTACAAAAGGCCCACGATCATTGATATGAACTTTTACCGTTTTACCATTAGATAAATTTTTCACTTTCACTTTTGTTCCGAAAGGTAAAGTTTTGCTTGCAGCCGTTAACTTGTTCTGTTTAAACTTCTCACCGCTTGCTGTTGGCCTGCCAATAAATTTATCACTGTAATAAGATGCTTTACCTGATTCTTTTATTACTCTTCCGCAAGAGGCAAAACAAATGCAGGCAAATACAAAAAGGGTTAAAGTTGTGCGGGTTAATTGCATATTTATTATAACGATATTGGATTGACAGATTTTACTTCAAAACCTCTGCAAGTTTGCTTTCCAGTTCTGATCCACGCAAAGAAGAAGCAATGATTTTACCCTGCGGATCAATCAAAACATTAAACGGAATGGCGTTGAATTGATAAGCTCCTACAGCCTGACTATCCCAGAACTTCAGGTCACTCATTTGATTCCATGCGAGATTATCTTTTTTGATGGCTGCTAACCAGGCATCTTTATCTTTATCAAGTGAAACCCCAAGTATGGTAAAATTTTTATCCTTGAATTTATTGTACGCCGCAACAACATTTGGATTTTCCATTCTGCACGGACCACACCAGCTTGCCCAAAAATCTACGAGCAAATATTTTCCTTTAAAATTACTTATGCTTAAAGGCTTTCCATTCGCATCATTCATTGTAAGATCAGGCGCTTGTTGATTAAGCAGCGGGTAATCGGGATTATCTGATTGTGCTGCCTGCATCGCAAGTCTTGATTTTAATAAAGCAAGTGCTGCATTGTCTTTGAATTTATTCGAGGCAGATGTTGCAAGCTCAAGTAATTGCTGCTCATTCATCATTTGAGATTGCGCCGCTTCACTGATGGCAAAATGAATAGCTGCCGGACTGTTAGATTCTTTCACGAACTTTGTTACATAATTGGTGAGATCATTTATCTGCTGCTGTCCTTTTGTTTGCAAAACTGCAAAAGCGCTGTCGCTGCCAGGCTGATTTTGTATCGTATTTGCTTCCTTATAGGTGCTTCTTACAGCAGAATCTTTTTCAAGATAACTGTTGATAAAAGCATACAGATTCTTAGTTGCATCAGAACCTTCTATTTGAGGATTTCTGAAATTTTGTGCATTAAGATTGATACGGATTTGACCATTATCGTTTATAAAAATTGCCTGCGGTCCATTTTGAACACCTACAAAATATAAGCCCTGGTCCTTGGCGATAGAACGTAGTTCATAATTGCCATTTGAAGAAAGCATAGCAGAATCAACAATAACCGGTGCAGAACCATCTAAAGGCAATTCCTGCAAATAAACCAATGCAGGGCCTGAATGTTCTATTTTTCCGCTTACAACAAAAGCCCCATTATCTTTTTGCTTACAAGCTGCAAACAAAACCACTGCAAGCAACACATACACTAAACGCTTCATGAATATTATTTTAAAATTTTGGATCATCCTTTTTAATATACAACAAAACTAGCACAGCGATTTAAACGTCTAATTTATCCTGCAATAGTGCTGTTACTTTTTTTGGATCAGCTTTTCCTTTACTCATCTTTTTTACTTCACCTACAAACAAACCGATCAACCCTTTTTTACCTTTTTTATACTCGTTTATCTTATCGGGCATTTTATGGATAACATCATTCACCCATTTTTCTAATTCACTGTTATCACTTACCTGTAAAAGATTTAATTCAGTTGCAACCTGCAAAGCTGATGCATTTTCATCTCTTAATAAAACAGGTAATATTCTTGATGATGCTAAGGAGAAATTCACCTTGTCTTCTTCTATCAATTTTATTAAATCTGCTAATTGTAAAGGTGTAAGCGATAATTGCGAAAACGAAATTTTTTCTTCATTCACATATTGTCTTATCGGAACGTTTATCCAGTTTGCTGCAGCTTTATAATTAGATGTATGCTGAATAACAG
>JAEZRL010000183.1 GCA_023440945.1 Bacteroidota bacterium | reverse complement strand
GTCTGATACATTACTTATAATAATTCTTTTTCCAAAAATATCAGATAGTACCTGCAGCCAGAATGGTGATTGTATAAAACCTCCGCTTGCATAAATATTTTCAATATTTCCGTTTGTTTCTTCCAGCGCACAAAGAATATCGTTCATGCCAAAACAGATTCCTTCTACCACTGCTCTTGCCAAATGTTTTTTTTCGTGCAAATTATCGAGGCCAAAAAAAACACCTTTTGCATTCGCATCCCACATTGGCGCTCTTTCGCCTAATAAATAAGGAAGAAAAATAAGATTGCCAGCACCTGCATCTGCTGCCGAGGCTATCTCTAATATTTTATCAATGTCCGTTTCTGTTTCTTCATTATTAAATAATTCAGTGAACCATTTCAACACAATACCACCATTATTAACCGGGCCGCCTGTTATAAAAAGATCTTCCGTAATAATATAATTGAACAATCTTTTTTCATCATCTTTTTTTAGTTGATCAGTTGTTATTCTTATAGCGCCACTGGTGCCAATTGTTAAGGCTACTTCACCTGGATTTATAGCGCCACAACCAATATTGGCAAGACTTCCATCATTCCCTCCTAAAATAAAAGCAACTTCGTTTTTACTTTTTAAAAGCGTTTTATACTCCGGTAAAAGTTCTGTTTCTATATGTGTTGCCGCAACCGGTGTTGATAAATGCTCTGCTGTTATGCCGGCAACTTTCAATGCCTCATCAAACCATGTGTTGTTATAAATATCGAACAAGCCTGTTGCCGAAGCAATCGAAACATCAACAATATATTTTCCGAAAAGTTTAAAAAAAATATATTCCTTGATGGAAATGAATTTTGATGTGTTATTGAAGATGTGGGGGAACTTATTTCTTATCCATATTATCTTACACAAAGGCGACATTGGGTGAATCGGTGTTCCTGTTTGATAATAAATTCTATCTCCTGCTTCTGTGTGCATCAATTGCTCTGCATAAACTTTACTTCGTATGTCTGCCCAGGTAATTGCATGTGTTAATGGCTTTCCGTTTTTATCTATTGCTATCAAACTATGCATGGCTGCACTAAAACTGATGCCTTTAATTTGGGGTCGTTTTTCCAGTACTCGTTTTATTAAATTCAGAACTGCTTTAAATATTTCATCAGGGTCTTGTTCGCTTTTTCCTTCTTCGTCCGCAATGGTGGCATACGTTTCTTTTAAAGTGAGAATCGCTTCTCCTTCCATATTAAAAGTGATGGCCTTGCAATGTGTAGTGCCAAGATCTATTGCTAAAATCTCCTTCATATTTTAAAATTAAATTCCTTCGAATTACTAATGCTAAAAGGTTTTAGCAAAATAAATTATTCAAAAAAATGTTTCTTTTATGCTGAAAAAGCAGACAACAAAATCGTTCCTGCCGAATTTTTTATCTTAACACAAAAAAAGCGGTTGGTATTGAATGTAATGTCATAAATTTAGCGCATCGAATAAAATTTAAGTTGTACTATGGGAGATCTCCAAATCAAAAAGCAACCAAAACAGTATGATGCTATCATAATCGGTTCCGGTGCAGGTGGTGGTATGGCTACATACGTTTTAGCGAATGCAGGTTTAAAAGTGTGTTTAATTGAAGCGGGTCCGATGTATGACCCTGCAAAAGATTCAAATCAATTAAGAAATCCGTGGGAGTCTCCGCGACGTGGTGCCAGCACCAAGTTCCGTCCCTTCGGTGATTACGATGGATGTTATTGGGGTTGGGAAGTAGATGGCGAACCTTACACGCAAGCCCCGGGTACCAAATGGGAATGGTGGCGTGCAAGAATGCTGGGCGGACGTACCAACCACTGGGGAAGAATTTCTTTACGCTTCGGTCCAAAAGATTTTAAACATTATAGCGTTGATGGTCTCGGTGCCGACTGGCCTATCAGCTACGATGATGTAAAGCCTTATTATGATAAGATTGACCGTTTGCTCGGTGTGTTTGGAACGAATGAAGGCCGCGTTGATGATCCGGATGGAATCTTTCTTCCTCCTCCAAAACCACGTTTGCATGAGCTGATGGTCAAGAAGGCTGCGACCAACATCGGCATTCCCGTAATTCCATCACGTTTGTCTATCTTAACAAAGAAGATTAATGAAGATCGGGGTGAATGTTTTTACTGTGCACAATGCGGTCGCAGTTGTAAAATATATGCTGACTTTTCTTCTTCTTCGGCGCTTATCATCCCAGCATTAAAAACAGGTAACGTTGATCTTGTTACAAATGCAATGGCACGTGAAATTCTTACCAATAACGAAGGCCTGGCGACCGGTGTTTCTTATGTAAACAAAGAAGACATGCAGGAGTATCAGGTTTCAGGAAGAACAGTAATACTGGGTGCAAGTGCCTGCGAATCTGCAAGACTTTTATTGAATTCAAAATCTGCACGCCATCCAAATGGCCTTGCTAACTCCAGCAATGTAGTTGGTAAATATCTGCACGATTCAACAGGTGCAGATATGGGAGGTATCATTCCTGAATTATTCGACCGTAAACGTTACAATGAGGATGGTGTTGGCGGCATGCACGTTTATACACCGTGGTGGCTTGATAATAAAAAGCTTGATTTCCCACGTGGTTATCATATTGAATATGGTGGTGGTTTTGGTATGCCTCTATATGGCTTCCAATGGGGCATTGAAAATCTCAACGGAACATACAAAGTAAAAGGCAAACAAAAAGAAGCGGGTGGTTATGGTGCTTCGTTGAAAGAAGATTATCGCTACTTCTTCGGTGCGCATGTGGGTATGGCTGGCCGTGGTGAAGCTATTGCAAGGGAAGACAGCTACTGCGAAATTGATCCGAATGTGGTTGACCAGTATGGTATTCCGGTTCTCCGTTTTCATACAACTTATACCGATTACGAGATCAAACAGGCCAAACACATGAAAGAGACCTTTGCTGAAATTCTGCATTCAATGGGTGCCGTTATAACCTGGGGCGGTGATGATGGTCCTGAGAATAATTACGGCTTACACGCACCTGGTAATATTATTCACGAAGCAGGAACGGTTCGTATGGGTAACGATCCAAAAACTTCTGCTTTGAATAAATATGCACAGGCTCACGATTGTAAAAATGTATTTAACGTGGATGGTGGCCAATTTGTATCTCAAGGTGATAAGAATATCACCTGGACGATTCTTGCGCTTTCTATGCGTACGTCAGAATACATCGTTGACCAGATGAAAAAGCGTAATGTATAAAACCTTTAAGCACTTTTCAAACAAAAGGAGCTTAACGATAGGTTCTTTATTTCTTTGAAATATTATTTTGTTGTGAACTTTTGTTTTTCATGGAATCGTCCCTTGTGTCAATCACTTGTACAGATGTTTTTTATGGCAACAAAAAGTAGCACGATAATCAAACTTTTAATTCATTAAATTATGGATAGAAGAGATTCGTTAAAAGCATTATTTGTAGGCTCTGTCGCTACAAGCGTATTGGTGGAAGCCTGTAAGTCCGACGATAAAAAAACTGCAGTAAATGATGTTAATACCAAGGTAGAAGGCATCAATCGCATGAAGGAAGAAGTGGCACATGAAAAAGAAGTTACTTCTTATACCTTCTTTACGCCGCATGAAATGGCAACGATCGGTATTTTGGCTGACATTATCATTCCAAAAGATGATGTAAGTGGAAGCGCTACTGATGCAAAGGTTCCCGATTTTATCGAGTTTATTGTAAAAGATATGCCACAACACCAGATTCCTATGCGTGGTGGTTTACGGTGGCTCGATATGCAATGCCTTACAAAATACAATAATTCATTCCGCGATTGCAATCAGCAGCAGCAAATGGAAATGGTAGATGCCATCGCCTGGCCTAAAAAAGCAAAACCTGATATGCACCAGGGTGTTGCATTTTTTAACCTGATGCGAAACCTAACCGCTACCGGTTTTTATACTTCTGAAATTGGTGTAAAGGATGTTGGTTACGTTGGTAATACACCCAATAAATGGAATGGTGTGCCGGAAGATGTATTAAAGCAATATGGACTTGCCTATTCAGAAAAAGAATTGAAAGAATGTGTAAGTTATGATGCAGCGCCTACTGCTTAATATTTAAATGTATATTGAATGTGAAGCCCCGGATCTATCCGGGGTTTTTTATTTTAACCAATAAAAAATAAAGCTGAACATGGCCCTCGCAACGAAGTAAGATAATGTTGAAAGCTGGTCTCAAAGAATGAATCAACAGATTTTTATTGTTCAAACATCCCCTTTTCAATCCCAAATTTTCATCTTTCTTCCCACTAAGAGAAAAAAATCAATCTGGTTAAAAAAAGGAGCGTGATAAGCTTTAAAAATTATTTGTTGACAACAATAATAAACATAAAACAAATTTTTTAAAAAGTTGCTAATAAGGAAAGCAGTGTAAATATTCGAATAAAGCAGAGTTCATTTTTTCAAAATGAAAAAGCCTTGAAAGCTAATACTGTCAAGGCTTTTACTGTTTTGGGTGACCCCGCAGAGACTCGAACTCTGGACCCGCTGATTAAGAGTCAGCTGCTCTACCAACTGAGCTACGGAGTCGTGAATGGGCTGCAAAATAAATAATATCCTTCCATATATCCTTCATCTAAGCGCTTTATTTCTGAAATAAATGCTTCAATTTTTATCCTTTGTATCAGCATTTTTTCTTTTGGCATCATGCTTGTCCTTTCTCTGCAAAATCTCTAAAACCCTTATGCAAGTTTCTACCTTGTTTTCGGTAAACCCATCTGCACCAAAAGTGATAAAGCCTTTGCGTAGAAGCTCAGGAAAAAATTCCCACAGGTTTTTAAATTATATTCCTTACTATAATCTTCCTTTTGGCATTGTTTATTCCAATAGCGTAAAAAATTTTGCAGCAGAGTACAACTGTTTTTGGATACTTGATGTTATTGCAGGCTTTCAGAACGAACTGGCACATGAAGAGTTTCAATACTGGATATTGAAAAAAAATGATGATTCTACTTCTGATATGGTTTGTTTAAATGAAAACAGCAAGATCATTAAAAAAGAGCACATTCCTTTTTGCGATGTTGAATTTGATAGTGCAACTTTTATTCTAAAAACCGGTATGATTCGTTTTCCCCATGAAGAATATGCTTCTACTTTTCACTTGTTGAATCTGCTGTAGCACTTTAACAATCTTATTAAAACCTTGCTTTATTCGTTTCCGTTTATTTACTAAACGTATTGTTTTGCTGCTTTATAACAGTTTAATCAGGTAACTTTGAGAAGAATGAAGCAAGTAATTTTTATATTGATCGTATTCGCTTTTTTTTCACAAGCCTGTTCATCACAGGCAACAGGTAAAAATTATACTATGAATACACCCAAAAAAAATCCCGTTTATTCCAACTCCGACACAGATAAAGTTGTCTTAAGCGACAGCGAGTGGAAAAATATACTTTCCCCCGAAGTGTACCACATAGCAAGGGAAAAAGGCACAGAACGGCCTTTTACAAGTAAATACGAAACAAGCCATGAAATAGGCACTTATTATTGTGC
>JAEZRL010000150.1 GCA_023440945.1 Bacteroidota bacterium | reverse complement strand
CTGCACATCTTTTTCACCCATCGGTTTTTTCTCTATTGTACCAGTTTCATAAAACGGAAGGTTGAGAAAATGAATTTGATCATCTTTCAAGCCAACATATTTACAGGTTGCTTTTGCTTCACTTCTTCTTATCAAACCTTTTACTGCCCTTATTTCCGGTGTATCCCGCTGATCTTTTTTCTTGGCCGATAAAAATGCCTGCGTTTCTTCCAGCATCTTTTTACTCTTGCTGTTATCAACACCAATCAGGTCATCAAATCCAACAGCAAAGTCAATAAAACGTGTAACAAATTCATCTGTTACAGCAATGTTTCCACTTGTTTGATAAGCCACATGCACCTCATGCCCCTGGTCGTGCAAGCGCATAAAAGTTCCACCCATGCTTATAATATCATCATCAGGATGTGGCGAAAAAATCAAACAACGCTTGGGATAAGGTTCGCTTCTTTCAGGATGGGCAGGAATAACTGCATTTGGTTTACCGCCGGGCCATCCTGTTATACTATCGCGAAGCATATAAAAAACCTGCAGGTTTATCTCATAAGCATCCCCTTTTTCAACAAGCAGATCACCCAGTGCGTTTTCATTATAATCCACTGTTGTTAAACTCAACACCGGTTTGTTCAGCTTTAGTGCCATGTTCACTACAGCACGTTTTATCATGTGTGGCGTCCATTCAATATCACCTGTTAACCACGGCGATTTAAAACGTGTAAGATCATTTGCAGCCTGTTCATCAATTACAAAAGTGCAATTAGGATGTTGCTGCAAAATACTTGCGGGCACCTGCTCTGTTACATGGCCTTCAACACTTCTTGCTACTATGCCTGATTTATTTCCCCAGGCCATCAGTATAATACGTCTTGCATTCATGATGGTGTTTATACCCATTGTTATTGCAAGCCTTGGAACCTTTGAGATATTTTGAAATTCTTTTGCATTCGCGGTTCTGGTGTTGTTATCCAATACTACCAATCTTGTTTTAGACAACATACTTGAACCAGGTTCGTTGAAACCAATATGACCATTGTTACCGATGCCCAAAACCTGAAGATCAATTCCACCCGCTTTTTCAATCTGTTTCTCATACTCCATGCAGTGCTGTTTTATATCTTCCTTCTTCCACTCTCCGTTTGGAATATGAACGTTAGCCGGATCAATATCTACCTGGTCAAACAAATGCCGGTGCATAAAACACCAGTAACTTTGATAAGCATCACGGTCAAGCGGGTAATATTCATCAAGGTTAAAAGTTATCACGTTCTTAAAACTCAAACCTTCTTCTTTGTGTAAACGAACCAGTTCTGCATACATGCTTATCGGCGTAGAACCGGTTGCCAACCCCAGCACACAGGTTTCATTTCGCGATTGTTTATCTTTTATAAGTGCTGCAATTTCAGCAGCAACATGTTTTGAACCGTCCTTGGAAGTGGGGAAAATCTCAACCGAAATTTTTTCAAAAGAATCAACCATTTTCATGTTGTAGCAATTTAATTTGAAGGGTTATAAACTAAAATAATTTTTATGTTACCGGCTTTCTATTATCTATTAAACTTAGTTGTGTCACTCACTTGTACGCTTTGTTCTTTATTCAGCAATTTTACTGGATTGAAGCATTGTGGGCTTTGTACTGTTTTCTTTGTGATCTTTGTAGTTTTGTATTTTTTACCACAAAGGCCACAATGTTTTTTCACAAAGGGCACAAAAGAACTTCCTAATTTTCAAAACTAAGTTTAGACAGCTTTTTATTCTTGTTCAGAGTATGCATCTTTTAAATAATCTACCTGCCAAAGATCATAACGCTGCATTTGTGTTTGCATCCGGTTTTTAAAATCATCCCAGTTCTTTTCACTTTTCGGCGTCCATAAAACTTCGCTCAAAGCACTCAGCCTTGGAAAGAGCATCCACTCAACTTTTCTTGTATTCTTTATATATTCTGTCCACAAATTAGCTTGCGCACCTAAAATATAATGATATTCACCCGGCGCTAATTCTGCAGGAACAGGATCATAACCATAAACTTTAGTCAAAGGTAAAAAACCACCAATGGTTAATGAATCGCTTTTTTTCTGCTGTGAATAATCAAAGTAAACATAAGTGGTCGGCGTCATAATCACATTGTGATGTTGCTTTGCTGCTTCAATACCGCCTTTTTCACCACGCCAGCTCATAACAGTTGCATTTGGTGCAAGGCCACCTTCAAGAATTTCATCCCAGCCAATAATATCTCTTCCTTTGCTGTTCAAATATTTTTCTATACGGCGAATAAAATAGCTCTGTAGTTCGTGTTCATCTTTCAATCCATTTTGTTTGATAATTTTTTGCGCAAGCTCAGATTTTTTCCAATAATCTTTCGGTGCTTCATCACCACCGATATGAATGTAGTGCGAAGGGAATAATGCAATTACTTCATCCAATACATTTTCTATGAATTTGAAAGTATATTCACTCGGGCAATAAATATCAGGAAAAACTCCCCATGTTTGCTGAACCTGTTTGCCTGTATCCAAACCAAACCAGTTTTCCGGGTGCTTTATTTCTGTAGGTTGTTCCGGGAAACAACTTAGTTGTGGATAAGCTGCAATGGCTGCAGAACCATGACCCGGCATTTCAATTTCAGGGATAACAGTAATGTAACGGTCGGCAGCATACTTTACTATTTCTTTCACCTGGTCCTGTGTATAAAAACCGCAATATTCTGTTCCATCGTTGCCATTACCCGGAAAATGGCCTGTTATTGTTCCGTTTCTGCACGCACCACGATCCGTTAATCTGGGATATTTTTTTATTTCAATCCGCCAACCCTGGTCTTCCGTTAAATGCCAGTGAAACGTGTTCATTTTATGCAAGGCAATAAAATCTATGTATTCTTTAATAAAATAAACCGGGAAGAAATGACGGCCAACATCAAGATGCAAACCACGATAAGCAAAACGGGGTGAATCAACAATACTAACCTGTTGTATTTGTAAGGTTTCAGCTTTTGTGGTTGGTAATAATTGTATCAACGATTGTATGCCGTAAAAAACACCTTGTGCATCATCACCTGTAATGTTCACCTGTTTGCCTGTAACGTTAAGATGATAAGCACCTGCAATTTTTTTCTTCTTGTTGCTATTGTTTAACAGGATAACATTTGATGAGGTTGCTGTTTTTGCACTGTTCAATTTAAAGCCATAAAACTTTTGCAGGTAGGAGTTTAAAAAATCAGCGGATTTACTTAGCTCGTTCTGCGTAAAAACAATTTTTGTTTCAGGTGTTATGGCGAAAGTGCCGTCATTCACTTTTAATGAAACCGGTTTTGGAACAATGTTCACCTCTTGTGCAAATACAAGAAGTGAAATGCTGAAGAAGACAAAAACGAAGAAAAGTTTTTTCATTGGTCTTATTTTAAAATTGGTAGTATTATTTTACTGCTTGCAGTTTGATTATGATAAATATTTATTGTTGCTTTTTGAAAATCTGTATCGCTGGCATGATAAATATCCACAAACTTTTGCGGGTTGCGGTCAACTAAAGGAAACCAGGTGCTTTGTATCTGCACCATAATACGGTGACCTTTTTTAAAAGTATGTGCAACATCACCTAATTTATATTTCACTTCGGTAATTTTTCCTGGTGTAAAAGCTTCGGGTTTTTCAAAACTATTTCTGAATCTGCCTCTGAAGATTTCTCCATGAACAAGCATTTCATAACCACCCATCGGGTATCTTTCTGCAGGGTCTTTTTCTGCATAAATATCAACATCGTTATAAGATAAAGTATCAGGAAAAACATCTATTAGTTTCACCACAAAATCGGCATCTGTAGTGGAAATACTTGTCATAATATCTGTAACAACATTGCCTGTAACTGTAACATCTTCTTTCAAAACATCCGTTTTAAAAAAAAGCACGTCGGGTCGTCTTTCAGCGAAGCGCTGATCATCTGTCATGTATGTTCGTGTTCTGTTGAAATGCACAAATTCTTCGTAGGGAACAGGTTTTGAAGGATCGCTGATATATTCGCTTACACCTTTTGCATTCGTTGGTTTATTCCAGTCCAGTTTTCCATCATTCTGCAAAAACAATTCTTTTTCTTTTGCTTCTGCAGGTGGCCATTGCGCAAATTTTCTCCATTCATTCGCTCCTGATAAAAAGATTGTTGCTTCTGCAATTTGTGAAGCATCTCCTTTACCTTTTAAATAGTAATTGAAGAAAGGCACTTCTATATTTTGCTGATACCATTCAGATGTGTTGCTTCCAAAATACACGTTGCCTAAATGTGTCCCGTCGTTGCTTGCCCATTGTCCGTGATACCAAGGACCCATCACCAGTTTATTAAAATCTTTTCCCGCATTGTTTGTTTCTGCAGCTTTGTAAGCATTCCATGCGCCCCAATTATCTTCGGCGTCAAATAAACCACCTACCCATAACATGGCAGGTTGTAAATTTTTTGTGGCATTACGTGCATCTCTTGCCTGCCACCATTCATCATAGTTCGGATGATTCATAAGCTCTTTCCAAAAAGCAATGCTATCGCCGAGTAATTTTGTAAGATTTGGCAGAGAGCCTGTTTCAAGATAGAATTTATAATTATCGTGTGTAAAATAATCAAAAGGAGTGGGGCCAACGGTTGTAGGTTTTGGTCTTGGTTTACCAAAGGATGAATAAAATGCAAATGCATCCATTTGAAAGAAGGCACCATTGTGATGAAAATCATCACCAATAAACCAATTGGTAACAGGTGCCTGCGGGCTTACGGCTTTTAAGGCAGGATGATTGCTTGCAGCAGCCATCGTAGAATAAAAGCCGGGATAAGAAATGCCAAACACACCCACTTTTCCATTGTTGTTTTCAAGGTTTTTTACCAGCCAGTCAATTGTGTCATAAGTATCTGTTGATTCATCAATATCACCTTTCTTTTTGTTTTGAAGAAAAGGCCGAACGTTTACATATTCACCTTCGCTCATCCACCTTCCGCGAACGTCCTGCGTGATCATTATGTAACCTTCTTTCAAAT
This sequence comes from Bacteroidota bacterium, assembly GCA_023440945.1. Taxonomy (GTDB): domain Bacteria; phylum Bacteroidota; class Bacteroidia; order Chitinophagales; family Chitinophagaceae; genus JAEZRL01. The sequence continues at coordinate 115 of JAEZRL010000150.1, read as the reverse complement.
ATTCTTTCAAGTAAGAATTATAATATTTAGCATATTCATTTTCTCCGTAAGGCGCACAGGAATAAGGCGTTCTTTTCATTAATATCGGATGCGCTTCTGTGTTATCTTTTGGCGT
>JAEZRL010000134.1 GCA_023440945.1 Bacteroidota bacterium | reverse complement strand
GTCTTACTCATATAAAGTAGTTTTAAATGCCATAAAAATTATCCCGTTTTGTTATAATTATCGAACATTATAACAATAACATGTCCGGTAGTAATTATATAACTGTCCTGATGCAATACGGTTAATTCTTCATTGAAGCGAGAAGAATTATAGAAGACTAAAAGAATATATCAGCAGAGTATAAATGCTTTCGTGAGCTATAGGCTTCAAAAGGCTTGCCAGTGTAAAGAAAACAGCGGGAGAAGGTAGGGCACAACAATACTTATGTAACTGAATTACATGCTTTATTATTAGAATGAAAAAATTATCTGAAAAAAATTAAAGCAGGTATTTGTAGAATGCTCGCCACAACTATTGTTGTTTATGAGAAATATATTTTAGCAACGATCTGTTCAAGAAATTCTTTGTCTGTTTCATCAAATGTATTGAATGCTTCACTATCCACATCCAGTACTGCAACAACCTCGTTGTTACGAATAACAGGAACTACAATTTCTGATTTTGATAAACTGCTGCAAGCAATATGACCCGGGAATTTTTCAACATCCGGAACAATCAAAGTTTTCTTTTGCTGCCAGCTTGTGCCACAAACACCACGGCCCGGTTTTATTCTTGTGCAAGCAACAGGTCCCTGGAACGGGCCTAATACAAGTTCATCGTTTTTTACAAGATAAAAGCCTGTCCAAAACCAGTTGAATTGTTCTTTTAAAGCTGCCGTTATGTTGGCAAGATTGGCGATAAGATCATCTTCACCTTCAATCAGCGCTTCAATTTGTTGAATGATGGATTGGTATTGTTCTTCCTTCGTGCCTTTAACAATAATGAGATCTTCTGCCATAATTATGGCAAGGTATAAAAAAGTAAGTAGTCTTACAGAAAAATGAACATTTATACTGCTTGTGGTTCTCAGTCTTGCCTTAGTGGTTCTTGTTTAAAAAAATTAAATCACACGGAGAAACAGATGAAGAAAAAAGTATTTATACATGCAAAGGCTAATTTCACTTTTGTCGTTTCACATCTCACCTTTAATACAAATTGTTTTCTTCAAAGCGGATATTATTTGCTTCGAGTTCTTTAAGAACAGGATTATAAATGGATGGAATAACCGGGATATGCAAACCTGTTTCGTTTATCTTTCCTTCGAGTATCAGTTTTGCTGCGATACCTAAAGGAAGTCCCACCGTTTTTGCCATCGCCGTATGAACATTATCTTCACCTTTTGCAATAAGAAGACTTTGAACTTTGTGATTTTTTTTGTTGATGACGTATTCTATTTCATGCATCATTACAACCATGTCTTTGTCATCCGGCTTAAGCGATAATTTTTTTTCGATAATAAACTGAAGCACTTCAGCAGCACTGCAGAGTCCTTTATTAATTGGTGTTTCATCGTCAAAACCAAGATATAACAACTGCTTCATGGAGAGATTTGCTTCCTGCATTTGCGAGGCCACACTTTCTGCAGCTTTATCTTTTATATCATTTACATCATACGTTGTTAATTCACCTTTTTCATCTACCACCATAAAGTTCTCATTCACTTCACCTTTTTCATGTTCAACTTCTTCTTCTGCGTCTATCAGATTTGTAAGTTTTTCGATCATGTCTTTTACATAACTAAGACGGCTCATCAGCATTTCATTCAACCAGTTTCCAAAACCATTTTTTTGAAAATGCTCATTAAAAAAGGCGGAAATACTTAGCCCGTCTGTCTGGTACTTCTTCTCTTCATCTGTTAATTTCAGATCAATAATATTCTTCCATCCAAAACAAAATTCGGGGTGACGTAAGGTTGTTCTTATAAAAGTTTTGGCTTCGGCTAAATCATACAACGAACTATAATTAAGCGAATCACGATTGGGATAATAGGCATACAAACCAAGATTGGGAATCTCGATTGTTTTGTTGTTATTAAAGAGATCGGAATAATCAACATTTATCTCTTTTCCATCTTCTTTATAAACAGCACCCGATTTACCTGCAAGCACCACATTTCGTGGATTCCAGCTTATTTTATAATGCCAGGGATTATCATCGCATTCAGGTGAGATAAGTCCGCCGCAATGTGATTGAAAAGAAGTGATAACGCCGCCTTTATTTTTGATTCGATGAATCAGTTGCATGGCGCTCATGTGGTCAATACCCGGATCTAATCCCATCTCACACAAGAACAAAAGATTCCTGTGTTTGATATCTTTTTCTAATTCCCGCAGCTTATCATCAACATAAGAAGCTGTAAGCAAATGTTTATGAAATAAAATGCAGTCAAGTGCTACAAGATAATGCAGGGCAGGAGGGAGGAGAGATATAACAATATCTGCCTGCTGCACCAATTCTTTCCTTGATTTATCGTTGTTTATATCTGTCTTTACTGCTTTAACCAATGGATGATTGCCTGTTTTTTGCTTTGCTGTTTTTATATCGTTATCAGCCACAATAACATGCAAAACGTTATCCGTTGCCAAATGCTTTAAATAATCTATCAATGCCGTAGCAGATTTGCCAGCGCCAAACAAAAGGATACATTTCATCTTTGTTTACTGTTTTAAAAGCATGTAATATTTAGTGAAGTGAAACGTCAGGGGTTAGATTTTCACCTTTCACTTCTCACGTTACTTAATCTATGCCTGTTTCATCTTACTAAGGTAGCAGTAGTTCTTTATCTGCCCAATTGCATAAGGTTAAAATCAGTCGGAGATAAGATACAAGGTTTTTTGTTCGGCAGTTAACATGGAGACTTTATAATTGATAGAAGAGGAGTTAGGACTATCAGGCACTTTTACATTTATATTTTGATTAGCGCCAATATTTTTCACATATAATGTTTCTCCTTTTTGATAACGTCCACTTGCATTATAATAATGCACATCGATCACAACAAGATCAATCGGAAAATCAGCAACATTTGAAACGGTAAGATTTACATTTTGAATACCGTTCATTTTTTGCTGGTTATAACCACTTAAAACAACATAATCATCAATAGACTTTTTTGTACTTACAGGCAGTTTAGGCTTTTCTGTTTCTGTTGCTGTTGTTTCATTCACAGCAGGTCTTGTTTTTACAACGGAAGAATTATCGGCTGATGAATTTGCCTTCATAACCGCAGGTGTCTTCTTTGTCGCATCACCGATTGTATTTGTTCTTTTTTCAGCAACCGGAACATTTTTTTGTGCTGAATTCCTTTCTACAGTACTCTTATTTACAGATGATGGGGCTGATGTATGAACAGGCTTTTGTGTGTTTGTAATAACGTTGTGCTGTTCGGGAGTTACCGGTTCTGTTGTATTATTTTCAATTGTATTATCAACAGAATTATTATCACCGCCACTTTCATCCTTGTTTGTAAGCGGTGTTGCATTATCCATTACAATAGCTTGCTCTTGTTTATCCTGCGCAGCTTTTGTTTGCGCAATTCTTTCTGCCGCATTTGTATTGGAATTGAATTTATGATTCAATAAAAATCCTGCAGCTACTATCAATAGTATCAACGCGATCGCATATACCATTTCTTTTGTTTGGCTGCCTTTTTTTTCTTTTGGTTTTAAAACCGTTTCTGCATAACGTTCTTTTATATCATCAAGCGATTGCGAAAATTTTGTTTCTAATATTTCAGGCTCTTCATTTGCTTTTGATTGTACATTATTATAAACCGGTTTTTCCTTTACAGGTGTTTTTTGCTGCCAGTCATTATATACCTGTTCCCAGGCCGGCGCGTTATTAAATTCTGCAGGTACAAATCTTTCTGTTTTCTTTTCTGTAACAACCGTTTCTTTTTTCTGCTCCTGTTTTGCTTCTACTTTTCGCCAGTCTGCAGAAATTCTGAAACGTGGTTTTTCTTTTTTCACTGCCGGTGTTACAGAATCAGGTTGTTGTACCGGTGTAATTTTCTGCTGTGGTTTTTTATAAAAGCGGTCAAAAGGTTGTTCTTCCACAGCAGGCGCAAAAGCTTTAAATTCATCAATCTCGCTTGGATATCTCCACCCCGCACTGCGACCTTCTATCCATACAAGATCGTATGCCTTCAAACCCATATTGACCAATTGTTCCTCTGAATAAGGACCAGATTCTTTGTTGTTGCGTAATAACCGGTACTGTGTCATAATAACCGCATTTACTTTGGATAATGTTAAAC
>JAEZRL010000384.1 GCA_023440945.1 Bacteroidota bacterium | reverse complement strand
CTATTATGCTTCTCTTGTGTCACTCACTTATACGCCTTGTTCGCTATTCAACAATTATTAAACAAGCCGGAGAACAATAAAAAATGATTAATGTTGTAACGATTTTTATTTTTGTTATATGGCAAGGATAAAAACCGATAAAGATCTTTCCCGTAAAGATGTTATTGTAAAAGCAGCCGCCGTGTTGTTTCACGAAAGAGGTTATAAAGCGGCAAGCATGCGTGATCTTGCAGAAAAAGTAGGTGTTGAAGCGGCAAGCTTGTACAATCACATACGCTCAAAAACTGAGCTTTTGCACGACATTTGTTTTGTTGTTGCCAATCGTTTTTGGGAACACATGAACCAGGCAGAATCATCGAAAGAACCTGCCATTGCAAAAATTGAAGAATTACTCCGTTTTCATATCCGCGAAATAGTTTACAATTTTGAAGAAGTGTATGTAAGTGATCGTGAGTGGCGACATTTAACCGATCCGTATTTATCTAATTACAGAAATCAGCGGCGAACTTATCGCAAACGTTTTGCAGGCATTATTGAAGAAGGTATCAAACAAAATGAAATAAAAAAAATTGATGCTGCAACGGCTGTGCTTATTATGCTTCATGCCATCAGCGGAATTGAATCCTGGCATCGCTCCAAACAAAAAATAAGCGCTGAAGAACTGGAAGAAAATATGATCACCATTATGATAGATGGATTAAGAAAATGATTCTTATCCTTTTGAAATTCTCACTCCAATATTTTATACGTTACAAAAGCAACTTGTTTACTATCTGGCGACCATGATGGAACATTTATCGTTCCCTGCCCGCCAAAAAATACAAGGGTAAGGTCTTTTATAGAATGTGTTACCACATCCATTATTCTCAGTTTTACATCTTTTCCAAAAGGATGTTCCTGCACCTGGTCTTTCATAAAAGTTAAGAACACAATGTATTTTCCATCAGGTGAAGGATGTGGAAACCAATTAGCATATTCATCATCAGTTAACTGAACAGGATTTGAGCCATCCGCATCCATCCGCCATATTTGCATTCTTCCTGAACGAAAAGAGTTGAAATAAATATATTTTCCGTCAGGCGAATAATCAGGCCCATCATCCAATCCCGGTGTATTGGTTAATTGCTTTTCCTCGCCGCCGTTAACGGGAATGGAGTAGATATCAAAATCATTATTTCTTCTTCCTACAAAAGCAAGAGTTTTATCATCTGCGCTCCATCCATGCCAGTAAGAAAGCGATTTATCTGTTATACGTTTAAGATCGCCACCGTTAATGGAAGTAGTATAAACATACGATGTATAGCTTTTTGAAGTATCGCCAGGTTCAACGGCCGAACTGCTTATTGCAAGCATCGTTCCATCAGGTGAAATACCATGATCATTGTTTGCCTGCAGCTTTGCATTGATATTTATCTCATTCCATTTGCCCGTGTTTTTATAAACCTTATAAAGCTTGCCTTTTTTATTTACGATAAAATATTTTCCATCCTTCGACCAGTTAGGGGCTTCGAAATGAGAAGAATCAGAATAAACAACAGTGCGCTTACCGGTTGCAATATCAACTATTTCTAAAGTGCTTTGAATTTTTTGCTGTTGTGCAAAAGAGAATACAGGTAAAAGAGCAATAACAAATAAAATTTTCTTCATAGCAGCAAGCTTTTATTGAAGATACAATAATCAAAATATATCTTCAAGCTCTTTTAAATGATGTATTACGTATGTTGCCTTAATGTGTGATTCCTTATTCAGATGATTCACAAAAACAGTGTCAATACCTGCATTGATAGCACCTTGTATATCGGCATCAAGATTATCACCTATCATGATACATTCATCCGGTGTTGTACCGCAGGTTTTCATTGCAAATTCAAATATTTCTCTTGCTGGTTTTAAACTGTTTGATCTTTCAGAATTTATCACTTCAACAAAAAAATCTGTGAGCATACTACTTTGCAATTTATGGTGCTGCACTGCATCAAAGCCATTTGTTAACAGGTGAAGCCTATACCCTTTATCTTTCAAATACGTAAGTATTTCAAGCGCATACGGAAACAGTTTTGTTTTAAACGGCAGCCGCTCTAAAAACTGAAAAGCCATCTGTCTTGCAAGATTTTCATCACCAATTTTAAACTCAAGCAAAGCAAGCCACATACGCTTCCACCGCAATTCTTCCTGCTTAATAAATCCTTTTGTATAACGATCCCATAAACGTTCATTATGGTAGCTGTAGTGTTTGAAAAACTCATCAAAATCATCCACGCCTTTTGCTTCAAGTCCGTTCAATTCATAAATATCATACAGTGTTTCTTTTGCATTTTCTTCAAAATCCCATAATGTATGGTCAAGATCAAAAAACAGGTGTTTGTATTTCATCTGAATATCTGTTTATTGTTTTATTGCCCGGATGGAACTTGATTATTGCAAACCTCTTTATAGATTTTTGTATTCTTTTGAGTTGTTTGCAAAAATGTCTGTTTCATGGTGCAAAGTAAAGCATCCGTCAACTTACTGTTATCTTTGCAAAGCCTGAAAATTATTATTGAATGAATATTGTTATTACCGGTGCATCAAAGGGATTGGGTTTTGCCATGGCAGAAAAGTTTGCTGAAGACAAACAAGGTCATAGGTTGCTGTTATGTTCACGCACCGAAGAACAATTAACGGCTTCATCTAAAGTTTTGCAGGCACGTTTTCGTCGTGCAAATATTGTAAGCAAAGCCGCTGATCTTGGCAATAAAACTGAAGCAATGAATTTCGGAAAATGGATATTAGGTTTTGATGAACCTGTTGATATTCTTATCAATAACGCTGGCCAATTTATACCCGGCAGTGTTCATGATGAACCTGACGGTGCACTTGAAAAAATGATAGAAGTAAATCTTTACAGTGCTTATCATTTAACGAGAACATTATTGCCTTCGATGATGAAAGTTAAACGCGGACATATTTTTAATATCTGTTCTATTGCCTCATTAACCGCCTATAATAATGGCGGTGCTTACAGTATAAGTAAGTTTGCCATGAATGGCTTTACCAAAAATTTAAGAGAAGAAATGAAGCCATACAACATTAAAGTAACAGGTGTTTATCCCGGTGCCGCAATGACGGATAGTTGGAAGAGTTCCGGTGTTAGTGCAAACCGCATCATGGAAGCAAGCGATATTGCAGAAATGATCTACAGCGCTGCTCATCTTTCACAAAAAGCCTGTGTTGAAGACATTATACTTCGTCCGCAATTGGGTGATCTTTAGCCTTAAAAGTCTTTATATTTCAAAACGGCTTATTGTTTGCATTTGCCAAGTGTAAATGCAAGATCATGCTTCCTGATGATGAAAGATATTCTGCTATACAGTTTACACTTGACCTCGCTATCATTCTTCTTATTTGTTTTGCTTTCCTTTCCTGTACTACATCGCGGAACGGTGTTTTTGGCAAGCGAACACTTCGTGAAAAATATGAAGACAAAATCACCTCGGCGGGACTAAAACAAACAGTACTAGGGAATCAATGGTTTAATGCTGCGCAAAAAGGCTTGAATCAACCTCTGAAAATATCCTTGCCTTATAAAGAAACAGGTTATTTTGCTGCAGATAAACCGGATGCCGAAGGATTTGTTTTTAAAGTTCGGCAGGGAGAAAAAATTGCTATCAGCATCATAAAAAAACCTGCTGAAGGCTTTCATCTTTTTGCCGACCTGTGGCGCATTTCTGCAGGTGATAATGCACCTCAATTTGTTGATTTTGTCGACTCTACAAACACACTTGAATATACTCAAAACAATAACGATAGCTTGCTTCTGCGCCTACAACCCGAGCTCTTGCAAAATTGCGAATACACTGTAACTATTTCTGCCGGGCCATCACTTGCTTTTCCTGTTCAGTCTTCTGCAAATCCACATATTGGAAGTTTTTGGGGTGCAAGCCGTGATGCAGGTGCAAGAAAACATGAAGGCATAGATATATTCGGAAAATTTCGCACACCTGTCGTTGCTGCAGCAGATGGTTATATAACGGGCGTGAACGAAAACAGGCTAGGCGGAAAAGTTGTTTGGTTAAGACCTGAAGGAAAAAATTATACGCTTTATTATGCGCATCTTGATTCACAGATTGCAAAGCAGGGAATGTTTGTAAAAACGGGAGATGTAGTTGGCTTGATGGGTAACACGGGAAATGCAAAAAACACACCTACACATTTGCATTTTGGCATTTATACTTTTGGTGGTGCAGTTGATCCGCTACCTTTTGTAAACCCTAAACCAATCAAGCCTGCTGATATAACCGCTTCTTTAAATAATCTAAATAAAGAAACAAGAAATACAAAAGCCACTGCATTGTATATTTCACCCGATGTTCATTCAACCAAAAGAATAACTATTGAAAAGAATAATTTGCTGTATGTAAAAGCTGCAACAGCTTCTTATTATAAAGTTCAATTGCCCGACAGTAGCGAAGGTTTTATCAGCAGTAATGTTGTAACAGAAACTTCTCCGTTGCGTAATCTAACCATGAATGATTCAGCACATTTATATGCATCACCTGACACCGGGGCGCCTTCAATAACGGTTTTAAATGATGGAGAAAAAGTTGATCTTCTTGCTTCATTCAACGATTTTTATTATGTGCAAAACAAGGATAAAAAAGGGTGGATACTGAAGTAACAGAAAACAATTTTTAGCGATTATATTTTTTATGAACCCTGCTTTTTGTTTTCCAATTTTGCTTTATCGCACTCTTGTACGTTCTTGTCATTACGCAGCTTTTAATAAATTGCATAAATGAAAATAGTAGTAACAGACGGATATACTTTAAATCCCGGCGATCTTAACTGGAAACAAATAGAAAACTTTGGTGAGCTAACCGTCTATGAAAGAACATCTATTAATGAAATCGAGGAAAGATGTAAAGATGCAGATATCGTTCTTACCAATAAAGTTCCTTTTGATAAAGCTGTTCTCGATAAACTTCCAAAGCTAAAATTGATAAGTGTTCTTGCTACCGGTTATAATTTCGTTGATATTATTGCGGCCAAAGAAAAAGGCGTTACTGTTTGTAATATTCCTGCTTACAGTACTGCTTCTGCCGCTCAACAAACTTTTGCTTTACTGCTTGAATTAACTAATCATACAGGCATTCACGCAACCTCTGTTGCAAAAGGTGAATGGGTACGTTCGAAAGATTTTTCATATACTAAGGCACCACTTACAGAGTTACAGGATAAAAAACTTGGTATTATTGGTTTAGGAAACATCGGAAAGAAAGTAGCACAAATTGCAAGTGCATTCGGAATGAAAGTTATCTATAACAATCCTTCAAAAAAAGATACAACTCTTGCAACTTTTAAAGATATAAAAACTGTGTTTACAGAAAGTGACGTTGTATCTCTTCACTGCCCTTTAAAACCAGACAACCATCAATTCGTGAACCGCCCATTGTTGCAATTAATGAAACCTTCTGCTTTTCTTATCAATACTGCAAGAGGTCAATTAATACATGAACAGGATCTTGCTGATGCATTGAATAATGACGTAATTGCGGGTGCGGGATTAGATGTTTTATCTTCTGAACCTCCTTCTCCTGACAATCCTTTATTATATGCAAAAAATTGTATCATCACTCCGCATATTGCATGGATAACAAAAGAAGCAAGAATGCGCATAATGGATATAACAGCAAAAAATATTGCAGCTTTTTTAAATGGAAACCCGATAAATAAAGTGACGTGAAACTAATGTGGATAATATTGATTCGCAGGAATTTTATATACCACGCTACGCTGATAATTCTGAAAATCTTTCATTTCTTCCTCGTGTGTGTTTACCCAAAATTGAAAATCACGAGTGCTGGCTGTAGCACCAAACAACCATTGGTTATATGCATTAAATATTCCCTGGCGCAATAACAACTGCTGATGTTCAAACAATCGGAAAGGAAATTTTGGAACATCGTCCTGGTACCAGTTCAAAATAAAACGTGTTCGCAAAACGGTAAGCGATTCTGGTGTTACACCCTCAGCAACAACTTTGCTTAATTTCTCATAAATGGTAGCAACTGCTTTCTCAAATGGTGATCCTTTTTTATTAATATCAGAAAGAATATCTGTAATAAATAATTGCTTGTAATTATAGTAAACAAGATCTTTTATTTCAATCGTTCTCTGGCTGAGACTTTCGATGTTTACAAAAGTTTCGCCATACAAAACGGACCATAAAGCATTTCCTTTCTCTGAATAATATTTTGAAGCATAATAATAATTACTGCTAATGTTCGGATCAACCTGTATTCCTTTCTCCCACATTTTTATCGCATCAGCATTATTTGTCGTGGCAAGAAGATCGCCATACTCACTGTATAAAACACCACTTTCTGGAAATTTCTTCAAAGCTTTTTTATACAATTTATCTGCTTCTTTATAATCAGCTATGGCTTTGTATACCATTCCAAGTATCTGGAAACTTTGTACATCTGCATTGGGTTTTTCTATCAGCACTTTCCCAATTTCAATTGCTTTTGCAAAATCCCTTCTGAGGTAATTTGCGTAAGCCTGATCTCTCAAAATATCTACATCATCAGGTTTTAATTCCGCTGCTTTATTTAAAACCAAAATAGCATTATCAAGATCACCTTGCTGCATAAACATCCTTGCTGTTTCGCGTAAAGTATCAGCATTTTGTTGCGAAAAAGAAACAACACCGAACAGTAGAAATAAAGTAACCAGACAAAACTTCTTCATATATTATTCATAGATCAGGTGTGTTAGCAAACCATCCCTAAGTTTAGGTTCAAACCAGGTACTTTTTGGAGGCATAACATTACCGCTATCAGCAATATCAAACAGTTGCTCTATGCTTACGGGATAAAGACTAAATGCTACAGTCATTTCACCACTGTCAACTCTTTTTTTTAATTCATTCAATCCTCTTATTCCGCCCACAAAATCAATTCGTTTATCTGTACGCTGATCTTTTATATCCAACAGCTTATCCAACACATTATTTTGTAAAATTGTAACATCTAAAACACCGATCGGATCACTTGTATAAGTGCCTTCTTTTGATGTTAGTTTGTACCTCGTGTTCTCTAAATACATGCCAAACTCATGAAGTGCTTTTGGCTCGTAAGCTTCTTCTCCATTATTCTCAACAATGAAATCTTTTTCTAATTGCTGAAGAAAATCTTTTGCAGAAAATCCATTTAAATCTTTAACAACACGATTGTAATCCATTATCTGCAACTGTGAAGCAGGAAATAAAGTAGTGAGAAAATAATTGGATGCTTCTGTTGCTTTGTCACCTAATTCCTTTCTCACCTTTGCAGCAGAAGCTGCACGATGATGGCCATCGGCAATGTAAGTGCAGGGAACTTCATCATTAAAGATGGATGAAATTTGTGTGCAGCATTTATCATCATTTACGATCCAGATAGTGTGCTGAATGTTGTCATCGGAAGTAAAATCATAAACGGGATGTCTTGCTGTTATCCAGTTGTTAATTAACTCATCGAGACTTTTTACATTTCTATAAGCAAGAAAAACATTACCCGTTTGAGCACCTGTTGTTTTGATATGATTGATACGATCGTGTTCTTTCTCGGGCCGTGTAAATTCATGTTTTTTAATGATGTCGTTTTCATAATCATCAACAGAACTTACACAAACAATTCCGGCCTGGCTTCTGCCATTCATTATCAACCGATAGATATAAAAACACTCTTTATTCTCATGAAACAAAACATCTCTTTTTATAAAAGCATTTAAAGTTTGTTTCGCTTTATCGTACACTTCCTGCGAATGAGTGTCGGTATTTTCAGGAAGATCAATTTCGCTTTTTGTAATATGTAAAAAGGAGATAGGGTTTCCTTCGGTTTCTCTTTTTGCTTCCTGTGTATTTAAAACATCGTAAGGCCTGCTTGCAACCTGTTTTGCAAGTTGCGGCTGCGGCCGTAATGCTTTAAATGGTTTTATTATAGCCATTGATCAATTTATTGCTTCTATTTAATTATTATAAATATTTATAATATTGTTGTATTCAGTAAGAAAATTATTTCATCATGCATAGCTCATACTAAATTCTTTCATCAGTTCGCATATTGCTTGTACGCTGCTTAAAGGCAAAGCATTGTACATAGAAACTCTTAAGCCGCCGACACTTCTATGACCTTTAACACCCACCATTCCATTTTCTTTACATTGTTCAAGAAATTGTTTTTCTAAAGCTTCGTCTTTTATGGTGAATGTTGCATTCATTAAGCTCCGATCTTCTTTTGCCACGATTGGTGTGAAGATAGGTAAGCTATCAAGTGTGTTGTAAAATAATTCTGCCCGTTCTTTGCTTCTTCTCTCCATTTCTTTTAAACCGCCTTCTTTTTTTATCCATCTCAAAGTAAGCATTGCAACATAGATAGCAAAAACAGGTGGCGTATTTAACAAAGAACCTGCTTCGATGTGATTACGATAATCCATGATAGATGGGATAGGCCTTTGCACTCTGCCTAAAATGTCTTTACGAACAACTACCAGATTAACACCTGCTGCACCCATATTTTTTTGGGCACCGGCATAGATCAATCCGAATTTTGAGAAAGGCATGGGACGACTGAATATATCGCTGCTCATATCTGCAACTAATGGAACTTCTGTTTGCGGAAGCTCATGCCATTGCGTTCCTTCAACTGTATTGTTTGTTGTGTAATGCAAATATTTTGCAGTTACAGGAACAGTGAAGTTTTTTGGTATATAAGAATGATTTTTATCTTTTGATGAAGAAACAACATCTACATTACCGAACAACTTTGCCTCTTTTATGGCTTTGCTTCCCCAGATGCCATTATCACTATACGCTGCTGTTTCACCTGAATCAAGCAAATTCATGGGCACTTGCATAAATTGCGTAGTGGCGCCGCCATGCAGAAATAAAACAGCATGTTCATCGCCTAACTGCATTAATTCTTTTACCAACGAAATGGCTTCATCAATTACATTTTGAAACCACGAGGTGCGATGACCAATTTCTAAAATGGATAAACCTGTATCGTTGAAATTATGAATGGCTTCTGCGGCTTGCTCTAAAACTTCAGGAGGCAGAATAGAAGGTCCCGAATTAAAATTATGCATCTTCATTGGATTGCTTGTTCGAACTGCAAAGTAAAGGTTTTGCCGCAAATTGAACGGCTGCTGTTCCTTCGTCTGCTTTATTGGATATGTGAAAATTTTTTTGAACACTTAGTGTTGAAAAATTTGCTGCGTAAAGAACAGAACGTACAAGTGAGTGACACAACAAAAGCCTGATAGTAGCACAGTCGTTGGCTACCAAATTATTTTTTTCTTTCTTTGTCTGCTTTGCCTATTAATGTTTCGATGAAATAAGTAAAAACGGAAAGAAGCAAACTAAACCATAGTGCTGCCCACCAGTTTACAACCGTAAAACCGGGAACAATATTAGCCGTCCAGCGAATAATGAGAATGTTTATGATAAGTAAGAAAAGGCCAAAGGTTAAGATGGTTATGGGAATAGTTAAGATGATCAATATTGGCTTAACAAAATTGTTTAGTAATGCAAGCACCACTGCGAGTAACAAAGCGGAATAACCGTTTGCAATTTTTACGCCGGGCAAAAGATAAGATACTATTATTGCAGCAAGGGCTGTTACGAGGATTTTTCCAATAAATCGCATGATATTAATTTATACAACCGTTAACTCGTAAAAGTCTTCCGGGTTTAAATACTTGTTCGCCATTTCCTGTAATTGTTCTGCTGTTACGGTTTTTATTGTTTGAATACTGTTATAAAAATAATCTGCTGTAAGATTATTAAGAATATAATTTTTCCATCTTGCGATTATCTGGAAAGGGCCATCAAGATCGCCAAGAATAGAGCCGATCATGTAGTTGCGAACAAGATCTAATTCTTCATCATCAACAGGTTCTTCTCTTAATATTTTCATTTCCTTATACACTTCTTCTATCGTTGCTTCACAAACACTTCTTCCTGCTTCTGTACTTATAAGCCAGGCAGTATCATGAATATGATTTTCGATATAACTGTGTA
>JAEZRL010000048.1 GCA_023440945.1 Bacteroidota bacterium | reverse complement strand
TTCCATAATACCCACCGCCATAATCTCCTCTGAAGGCAGGGTACCCGCCGGAGAGATCGAAAAAAATTTGCTTTCGCAGGTCATCGTCTGCATAAGAGTTGAAAACAGTGGAATCGGGCTTGCTGGTGCCGGGATAGAGGTTGCCGCTACTACTCATGGAGGAATGAAAAACAACTTCGTCATTGAATCTTGGAACAGGATGGAGCGCTGTTGCATCGAGATCATTAAAATCGATGAGTGTGGGATGCAGCATTAAGAAAGAATCGGCATAATTTCCTGCATTATCGTAATCGTTCATGGTTAGATAAACCCTTGCCAGTTCACCAAAAGCCGCGGCCTTCGATGGTCTTGTTTTTATATTCGTGTTGTCGGGTAATAAGGCTGCGGCTTCTTTCAGATCGCCTGTGATCTTGTCATAGGTCTCCTGCAAATTACTTCGCACCGTAGCATCGGTGATATCGGGATCTGTTTTGAGTGGAACACCGGCGGTGGTGGCGGCGGTCTCTCTGTCATAGGGAAGTGTAAATACCTGCGCTAATTCAAAAAAAGCCACGCTGCGGAAAAATAAAGCAGAGCCCCTCAGGCGTTGCCAGTCTGGTGCCGCATGACCCTCATGCGCTATCCCGTCTTCATTTTTTAAAACGATGTTGGAATTAAAAATCCTTGTATAGGAATACTGCCAGTCGTGATCGTTCTGCGCATCTTTGTCCCATATATAGTCCCCTATGCCGGTGAGATCGCTCAATGCCTCGTAATCCTGCTGCATCAGGTAATAATCGTCACAGGCCAGTTGCCCTGCCACGGGGTGGTTTGTATTCATTATATAGTCCGCATCGAGTAAACTCTGCAGGTCTTCAAAAGTGGATGCCGTTACAAGCGTTTTATCCGGCTTCGCCCCGAGGTATTTCTTACAGGAACTGAGGCCCGCCAAAATAAGTAACAGGCAAAGGAGTGCCCGAAAACAAACACGCTTATTTGGGTTATCGTTGTATATGCTGTTTTTCATGAGCTTGTTTATTTGGTTAAAAATCGGCTTTGATACCAAAGGCATAGCTACGCGGTAAAGGAGTACCCGAAGGAATATCGGGATCAATACCTTTTTTGTTTGCCCGCCAAAGGATGGCTACATTATTCACATAGATATAAAACTGCAGGCTTTGAAAAGGCAAAAAACGCGTATGCTGTTTTGTTAACGTATAGTCGAGCCGGATATCCTGCAAACGGACATGATCCCCCTTCTCCACGGTGGCGTTTGAATAACTGTAAAAATATTCTCTTGCCCCATTCAGCGGGTACGGCATGGAAGGTATATTCGTGAAGTTTTCGTCTCCCGGTTTTTGCCAGCGTTGTTCAAAATCACTGTGACCTAACCACTGCACATACAGCGCCGTGTAATTGATCGTACTTCGCCTGAAATAATAACCCAGTTTATACAGGACATTGAAGGATAAGGTAAAGGGTCCCGCTGAAAGATCATTTCTTAAAGAACCGAATATTGTTGGTATCGCTGAGCCGTTATACACTATATCATCTTCCGTAGCCTCGTAGGCAATGGAATTGTAATCTTTGCTTTGCTTGCCTTCAAAATAACCGATGGGATCACCGGTTTCATGATCCAAACCTTCGAATTTGAAACTTACTATATTATAAGCAGGCTGACCTTCTATTGGTGATATGATGCTTCCGTCGCCCACATAAAAATGCGGTGCGGAAGGGTATTCGTATTTGGTTACTTTATTGTGACTGGTGGAGAAAAGCAAACGCGACGTCCATTTTATTTTGCCGTCGAGGTTTTTACTGTTCAGGGAAATATCCCATCCTTTTGTATGCAGGGCGGCACTATTTAGTTCAAGAAAAGTAGCACCGCTCAAAGTCATATCTACCGGCACTAGTCCAAAAAGATCTTCCGATCTTTTGTCATAATATTCTATGCTTCCGCTCAGCCTGTTTTTGACCGTAGCAAAATCAAGTCCCACATTTATCATCCCCGTTTTCTCCCATCTCAGGGAAGGATTAGGCGGGTTTCTAACACTGCTGTAAGGAAGGTTGGTGAGATAGCTGGCGCCTAAATACCGCAGCGTCGCCAAAGCAGAAAGGGAATTGTTCACGTTGCCGCTGTAACCATAACTTCCGCGCAGCTTCAAAAAAGGCAGTGCCGCACAATGATAAAAGTTTTCATTGGATAGATTCCATCCCAGACCCGCAGACCATAAGGGCACACCTTTTTGGTTGGTGGATACGCCAAAAAGATTGGATGCATCTTTTCTTGCACTACCTGAAATAAGATACCGGTTATCAAAACTGTAGGAGGCATTACCGTAAACGGAAACAAACCGGTTTAGCTGGTCTCCGAAATCCAGGTTGGAGGGGATATAATAGTAGCCCAAAAGATCATTGAAAGTAGGGTATGCGTTAAGATAATCCATGTTCGCATAGGTGAGATTATCATCACTGTATCCATAAGCCCTGAAAGCGTTATTCGTTGTATGATCTTCTCTTAACTCTGCTCCTGCAATCACATTCACTTCGTTTTTGTTCCAGTGGTGGGCATAATTCAACTGGCCTCTCAGGTTATGCGATTGTGCAGTGGCAGTACCTTCATCCACTATGCCTCCCAATGGAATGGCCCGTGTAACAGAGCCGCCATCTGTCCTGCTGTACATGTTTATCATGTTGCGCGTGTACCATGTAGCCTGGCTGTAATAGTTTCCCGAAGTGCTGTTGCCCGTTTCGTACTGGTATTGTACTTCTGCACTCAGATCGCCGGTAAAACTGTACCTGGCGCTTGCATGCAAAAGCAGGTGGCGGGAAGCATCGTTGTTATCGGCATACTTTAGTTCATCCAAAGGGCGGTACGACCAGTCCAGCAAGCCACCGCCGCCCGCCGTGTCTAAAAATGCTTTCCGGTAATCTTTGGGAAGTGCTGCGGCACCACCGGCATCATCCACCAGCGAGGCATAAGGATAATAGGTTGCTTTGCTTCCGCCGGGGACAAGACCATAACCCCCGGGGTTATTGCTTTTACTTCTTGTTTCTGCATAGAATATCGAAGTGTGGATTTCGAGCTTTTTCAGTAGGCGGAATGTATTGTCGGAATGAACCGTAAAACGCTCATAACTGTTTCCAATAAGGCTTTGAAGATCCTTGTCATAACCTGCCGAAAGCAGGTAGCTGGCGGTAGCGCTTCCACCCTCGATGCCGATGCTGTATTGCTGATGTACTCCGGTCCGGTAGAGGTATTTGAGTACGTCATGGCGAAAATCCTTTGTTTTATAAGCATCCATCTGCGCCTGTACCTCCGCTGCCGTTAGTTCCCCGTTTCTTTCCTTGTTCAGTAATTCCACCACCGGAGAAATAAGGGGATAAGAATAGGTGTCTTCCAACTGCCAGTCGTAATAACCTTTATCAAACAACGTTTCCTCCACGCCGATGAAATCAACGGAAGACATTCGGTGCAATGCAAAAAGATCGGGTTTATCCGTTAAGGTTACGCTGCTGTTGAAATGAACCTGTAAAGGACGATTGTAAGCCGCTTTTTTTGTAGTAATAACGATCACACCGTTACCCGCCCTTGCTCCCCAGATAGAAGTGGCAGCGGCATCTTTTAAAATGCTGATGCTTTCTACGTCGTTCGGGTTGATATCTCTCATATCCCCGCTATAGGGGAAATTGTCAACGACTATCAGCGGTGAAGTAATAGAGGAAGTAATCGTACTTAACCCCCGAACCTGTATATGCGGCACAGTGCTGCCCGTTCTTTTATCAAAAAGCACCGAAGAGGCCATTCCATCCAGTCGTTCGAGCACGTTGCCTGAGGTACCGCGGTTTATAACCACACTGTCAAGCCGCTCGAAAGAACCGGTTGCCCTTTCTTTGGGTATCAACTGGTAGCCGGTAGATACTACCACGTTACCCAGTTCATTGTTTCCCGGTTGCAACGATATAAGCAGGTTGGTTGCCGTGCCTTTTGTAACCGTTATTTCTTTTGTCTCATAACCGGTAAAGCTTATCCTGATCGTACAGCTATCCCGGTCTGCATACAGTTCAAAAAAACCGTTAACCTGGCCTAATACCGTTTTGCCGTTCTCCTTAATGGTAACAGCAGCGCCGGGTAAGGGTTGCCGGTCGGCAGCCGATATAACCGTACCGCTTATCTTAAAGCCTGTTTGGGCAAAGTCCTTTACAGGCAAACAGCCCAGGACTAACACAAACCCGTATAAAAAATGTTTTCTCATTTTGATGATTTTTAGTTGGAAGAATGAGGTAGCTCTTTCAGTATGAACATGTCCATTTCTCTCTCTTCAGGAACCAGTTGCAGGTGAACGGAAGAAAGACGCTTGTTCAAACCTTCTATGTCAAGCAGGTTGGCAGGCAGCTCTATGTCCGTCCCGCCTGTATAACCTGTTTCATCTAACACCGGTGGCATCCCGCTTATCTTGTTCAACTCGTAAACAAGATCGGCAGGTGTGGCTTGCCAGGCATGGTTGCTCTGCCCGTTTTGCTGTACGGCGATATCTCTTTCCTGCTTACAGGAAGGGGGTATAACTTCACTATCGTTTGTTTTTTCAAGTACCAGGCAGCCTATTTTTCTTTTTTCTATGCTCGCAGAAACATGGAGATAATTGTCGAGGTACTCTTTCATTTGCTTTTTCAGGTCATCAACCGTGAAAAAGCCGGGTGCAACCACTTCATAACCTATTTGGTTGTTGTGTTGCCATACGTCGCGGTAAGCTGACCCTTCCTTGAAAAAGTAATGTGAACTGTCTTTTACTTCGAGCAATCGCCTGTTGGCCGCAAAAGGCAGCGGCGTGTTCATAGCGAGGGCGTACAGGTGCAGAACCGAGAAATTGATGAAATAAAAACGCTGTGTATCGTGGGCCGAATCTTTTACAAGTCCTGCCTTTGTGTCCAGCCCATCTATATGCGGAAACAGGGCGGTATAAAACTTCGGTGCATTTACATCGCTCCTTGCTTCCAGCAAAGGTTGGGTATAGTCAAAATCGAGGATGTCTTTCTTCACCGGCCAGTTGATCTTTTCATTATTCAACACTTTCTGTATGTTGGCTGCGGTGATATAATCTTGTATGGTTACTGCCTTCACCATGCCCGTTCTTACATCAATCCATACTTCATGCGGCAGCAGCAGGGGCTTGAAATAAGCGGTAAGCAAGGTATCCTCCGTTACAACCGGTATGCTGATGCCCGATGCCTTGTGGTTCTTTTTAAGAAACGATCTTACCAGTTCTTTGTCTTCATACGTTACGGCCAGTATTTGCACTTCTCCCTTAAAAGCTTTTTGCAGGCTGTCTAATTCAGGCAACAAACGGATGCAGGAACTGCAGGTGGTGGTAAGAAAGTCGAGGATCACCAGCTTCGATTTAAAACCGGATAACCTTGCACTGCTTACAGGATAATTGATGATGTTTTTTACCAGTACATCCGGGCAATGATCACCTGCGGTAAGTGTCTTAACCTGCGCCTGTGCCTGCAACACCGAAATGAATAGAAACAGGAAAAAATATCTTTTCATAGTATTACGATTAAGGCTTTCAAAAAAGTTTCTTGTCCCGTTTCAGTTGACTACTGCTAAACGGTTCAATGGTTTTCTGCAAACTATCACCGCTCAACTCCGGACTGATCTGCACCAGTTTGTGCTCAAATACAACAAACCCCTGTTTCACTTCGCTGAGCCTGGAACGGGAGAGGATAAGTTTATGATTTACCCGCAGGAACTGTTCTTCGGGTAATCGCTCCCACAGCTTTTGCAGGCTGCAGTGCAGCATGTATTTTTCCGAGACAGTATGAATGGTAGTATAACCGTTTTTGAAACTGAGGTAGCGGATGTTGCGAAAAGGTATTTTCCGGTAACGCCGTTCGTAACGGATAATTAAAAACTGGAAGTCAGTATCCACGCTTGTTGTTTCTATCCTTTCAAACAACTTTTTTACTTCGTTATGGCAGTAAGGCTCTTTTAAATGCAGCGGGAATTCATCCCAGAGGTAATCCTTCATCCTTTCACGCTGAACGGAAAGAAATACCAGTTTGGGCGGATCTTTCAGTATATGCAGCACACTTCGCAGCTCATTGACCCAATAAGCGAATTGCAGGAACACCAAATCAATATCCAGGTCAATTACCAGGTTCTTTATTTTGCGATGGTCTTTATTTACATGATAAGCCGTGCAGCGGTTGTCCTGCAGTTTTACCAGCAGGTTAGTGGTATGTGTTGAATCATCCGCCAGCACCAAAGCATTCCATTTTTTCATAGCAGTTATTACAAGTTTTTTGATGGTTTGATAAATTGATCGTAACGGGCAAAAGCCTGCCCTTGCCCTGCACTGGAGCAGGAGCTTTAGGTTCAAAGGGAAAGTAGAAACAATCCCTTTTTTAACATATAACACATAGAGAAAAACGGGGAAGGTTGGATGCGGTAAGCCGTGCATAGTCAACAGTCGGCTGTCAACCGTCGACCGCCGATTCTTAGGCTATTGATACATTTAATCTTTAATCATAATTGTCGTGGATAATCTAAACCGTTCGCAATTGACCCTCAGGCGTTGACCCAATTGACCATTGACCATTCACCTTGACCATGGACCATTCACAACACCCACTATCCATCTCAAACCGTGGACCGTGGACCGTCAACTGTGGACGAACTACTCACCATTCCCCATTGACCATTCACCCTTACACCGGGTTCTTTGGTTTTTTGGCAAACCGTGTTTGTATCAAATGCAAAGCATGACGAATGCGGTTGAAAATAGAAGTTGGTTGCAGGTCGCTTGTTTTATGTTGGAGGTTGCCGAACACCGGTTTGCGGTTATGGGTTACACATTGCTCCTTTTCTGTGGACTGTGGACGGTCCGCTGTTGACGGTGTACGGTGGACGGTTGACCCCTCATCCGTTGAGGGTTGACGGTAAGCGGTGGACTTCAACAACTCCTCCTTCCTCCCCTCACGGATATACCACATCACCACATGGTGAAGCTGCTGGTCTATCTCGCGTTTACTGAAGCCCATGGCAAGCAATTGATCGTATAGGTTGTTTTCGGCAGGCATGCTTAAAGCAGTTGTAAAATACTTTTTAGGTTAAGTAAAATACAAGTGGCATCGCTTGTATGTTTGCTTTAATTTTTTTATCCTTACGAAGGAAATAAATCAAACCATCCGAAGCAAGAAATACGATTGGTAAAAAACCACTAATTTTATTTTTGTACCATGTTTTTTACCACCCTTACATTTTATAACTAATATATGTTAACAGACACAGAACCCGAAGCAAAAAAGCCCGTTCATCTCGGCCGGAATGTGCAGCGCATACGTGAAATATTGGGCATGAAACAAATTGTACTGGCGGAAAATACAAAGATGAGCCAGCAGAATATTTCGAAGCTGGAACAAAGTGAAAACATAGCGGATGAAACACTGGATAGGTTAGCAGAAGGTTTGGGTGTAACTACAGACTTAATCAAAAACTTCAATGAAGAGAAAGCGATCTATAATATTCAAAGTAACATAACGGTTAGTGGTAGTGCCTCTAATGCAAATTATGCTTATCAGCCCACCTACAACCAAAGCCCTGTTGAGCAAGTAGTTGAATTGTTTCAACAATTATTACAGAAGGAAAGGGAAAAAGTTGAACTGCTTACGCAATTGAATGAACAGTTGAAGGCGATGAAAAAGTAAGAACTTATTAGCTTTCTTATTGAATAAAGATTGCTTAGCTGCAATTCTTTAGCTAATCAGGTAGTGTTTAGTTCTTTGTGTAAATAGATTATTAGTAACTGTATGGAGAGTTAATCCCCGGGCAGGTGAAGCGAAGTGAGGCGGAGCGTAGCGGAGCCGAACGAAGCGAGCCTGCCCGGGGGCGGCCGAAGTTCTGGCCCGGATTTTTTAACTTTAAATACAGTTTATGGAACAAGAAAACAAACTACCCAAAGGCTTTTTTAAGCAATTTAAAAGCAAGGAAGATTTTCAGTCATTTTTTAGTGAACTCTACAAGGAAGGTGTAGAGCAAATGTTGCAGGCGGAACTCGATGAGCATCTTGGATATGAGAAGCATGCCAAAAATGGCAACAACACAGGCAACAGTCGCAACGGTACTTATCCCAAAAAAGTCAAGACCCAGTCGCTGGGCGATATGGTGCTCAATATTCCAAGGGATCGAAACAGTGAGTTTGAACCGCAGTTGATACCAAAAGGGCAACGCATGAGTGATAAGCTCGAAGAGTCGATTATTGGTATGTATAGCCGGGGCATGACTACTTCTGACATCACAGAACAGGTCAAACAAGTGTACCGCATTGATGTCAGCGAGGGAACTATTTCTAATGTTACCAATCGTATTATTGAGCACGTCAAAGAATGGCAGCAACGGCCTTTGGAAGCGGTGTATTATACCGTCTGGATGGACGGTATTGTCTTAAAGGTAAAGCACAACGGTAAGTATATCAACAAGTGTATTTACCTGGTTATTGGCCTTAAAAAAGATGGATTAAAGGAGGTTTTAGGGATGTGGATGGCTGAAACAGAATCCGCCTCTTTCTGGATGAGTGTACTGACCGATTTAAAGGCTCGGGGTGTGGAAGATATTCTGATCGCCTGTACGGATAATCTCAAAGGCTTTACCGATGCCATTAAGGGCGTATTCCCCGATACTGTAACCCAGCTCTGTATCGTCCACCAGATCCGTAACTCCTGCAAATATGTGGTCTGGAAAGACCGTAAAGAGTTCTGTACCGATTTAAAGGATGTTTATGGCGCTGTTAACAGGGACGGGGCAGAAGCGGCATTGGAAAGACTTTCTGAAAAATGGGGACATAAATACCGCCATGCTATCGAATCCTGGCGCAATAACTGGGACTGCCTCACCAGCTATTTTGACTATCCCCTAGAGATTAGAAAAATTATTTACACGACCAATACCATCGAAAATCTTAACCGCGGTATTAGAAAATACACGAAGACAAAAGTGCAGTTCCCAGATGATCAGGCCGCTTTAAAAGCAGTCTATATGGCCATCACCAATATTGAAAAAAAATGGAGCATGCCTATCCAAAATTGGGGATATATACTCCATCAATTCTTAACTATCTTTGAAAACAGATGCCGGCTTTAAATACAGTTACTAAATCCGTTTACACAAGTTATTTTATACTCTCGCTAATCAATTCCTTTGTTATCAGTTCTTAAGCTTCTCTACTGTTATCCTAAAACTATTCAGCAGAATGTCTTTTCCTTTAAACTCCTATGGTATGTACTATAGAGATCTTCCACCTCCAAACAAAATATAGAAGTTTTATATCAAGTTGTTTACTAAAATATATTCAGCAAATTTGGCACTTGTCCATGCTGCATATGTTTTGGCATCATCTAATTTGTTTTGAGTGTTATCCATAACGGACTTCACTATTATAGGCGTGGTCATTCCGTTATTGATTATTTGGCAAGCTCGTGATATACCATAACTTTCCATTTCTAAGGCAATTGCCTTTCGATCAATAGAATTAATTTCTTCTTCAAAAAAACCCTCAACATTAATAACTTGGTTAACACATGCGATAGATCCAAAATGAATATCAATATTACTTTTCCGCGTTTCGTCCGCATCTTGAATAAATCGAGCTATTGCCTTTTTTTGTCTTTTGAATAATGTGATGTAGGAGCTATCTGTACTGCTTGACTGAGGTTCTTTTCTAAAACCATTTTTATCAATTTTGCCCTTGTCTATCGTAAAAACGTTGGTGGCAACAATGACATCACCAATAGCTACATCTTCGGGTTTACCCCCTAAAACTCCGGTCATAATCAGAAACTTAGGCTTAAATCTAATTAATATCTCCGTTGCTAGGATGGAAGCATCAACCATTCCTGTGGACAATTGAGAAGCATAAACAACTTTTTTGTTTTTATTTAATTTGAAAAACCCGTATTCTATTAAATGCTTTGTATTTTCTAATCTTCCTTGCCTTTCAATCATTGGTAATACTTTCTCCATTTCATCGGCTTCAAGCGCTGTTACAATTGCATAATCTACATTTAGGAATAGACTCGGGTCAAACAACTTGTTGTTTGTAGTAAATCTAGACGGATCAGAATTATATTTTTCTCCTAAAAGCTCAGCTTTAGTAAAGGGTTTTATTTTATCGAGTTTTATTTTATCAATGAGTTCATTATACAAGATGACAACCTCTTTTTCATTGAATTTATGATAAAGGTCACTCATGACCTGCCCGCTACCGGCGGAGGAAAGATAGATTACTTCTCTGATCAGGTATTTTGATAAAATTTCTGAATTTCTTAAATCGAAGTAACCACTAAAATCTGCAAAATTGATGTGACAACAAAAAATTAAAAGTTCTTCTTCGTTAATTTCGGAATTATTGATCACATTATTTTCAAATTCTGATAGACTATGAAAGTTTATTACTTTCTTATAAATGTTACCTGAACCAAATTGTCTTTGGGTGTTGGGAAGGTTAAAATTGTTTGTGTCGTCCCATACTAGTAAGCTGACTTTTTTAGGTTCCATGTTTAGATTAATTTTATTTTAAGTTCCTGCTTGAATATACCGAAATCACCTTTTGGGGTTCTAAACTTAATTATATCATTTGGAAACTTATTAATTCGTGATAACATGTTTAAACCGCTACCGCCACCATGAACTGGATGTTTTGCAATTTCGTTTATGATAACAATATTCAAAATACCTGCTTCTACTTTAAAAGACAATTTCACTTTTTTAGATGCATCTCTATGTCTCATGTTAGTAACTATTTCATAAAAAATTACCTCTTTAAATATGTAAAAGGGAACATCTATGGTAATATTATCTTGGATATTTTCTTCTACTTCTAGTTCTTCGCTTTTGATGCCTCCTTCTTGAAAAAAAATAATAACATTTTCAACGGTATTCGAAGTAGATATACAATTAAATATTTTAAATAATTCAGAGTCGGTACTTAAAAAATTATATCTGAACTTTGATAGCAAATTCTTTATAAAATCTAACTCTGATTTGGGGTTGATATTGTTTATCAGGTCATTTAACTTACCATGTATTGAACGTAAAGAATACTCATTATTTCCTTCAATAGAAGATAACTTTTCCAAAAAAAACGTTGGAAAAGTTCCTGAAAATGATAGTATGTCCTCAATAAATTGGCTAACCTTTATCCAGCTTTCAACAAATTTGCTTTTAGCTAATTCGCTGAATTCATTATTCATTGCCTCAAGATCCACTAACATAACATCACATTCGACTAAAACCGATTCTTTATGAAGAGCCGCATCAATTATTTTCCTGTAGTTTTCATTGATCTTAGAAAGTCTCGAATAGTAATCAGTGTTTGAAGGTAAAGTGGAGACAAACGAACGAAATATTTTAATCTCTTTTAAGAAGTCGCTCGGTATAATCCTATTTTGTAATAAGATATCAAATAGGTGCAAAAATGAGCCAATGTTCTTTTTTTGACTAATCTCATCTTTTTTTATAGGAAAATAAGCTAATAGCTTAAAGAGGAAATAGGTAATCGTGATATCTGCAATTTTTATGAAGTTGAGCAGTTTTTCAATCGAGTGTGTATCGTTCAACTTATCTAACAGTTGCCGATTTTGATATACAATAAAAAACAAATGAAGAATATCTTTCTTATCCCATTCGTATGTCAACTCGGATTCTATATTGATTAATCTATTGCCTTTCTTGGGATTACCGAATATAAGTGCGTCTACAAATTCTTCAATCTTATCTACAATATCGGGCAGAACTTGCTTTATTTTTTGAAATAAATAAGGTTCATAAAGAAATGTTGAACACAGTAACTCCATTTCTTTATTTCTGTTTTCCTTAATTCTGGATTCATATTTTTTTATCAATTCGTTGAAGTAAACAAAGTTTTCTCTATAAAATCTATAACCAATAATTTTTCCGATTTCTTCTCTTACTTGTATAAGTTCCTTTTTATCAATTATATCTAATGTATTTTTAATTTTAGGTAGATATTTATAGTCTTTAAATAGCTCTAGAGATTTTGGTGTAATTTCCTCCTTTATCGATCTAGCAATTTTTTTTATACTTTCAGGCGTATTAGGCAAATCAATAACATTTCTCAACCAAATTACCTCGTTTGTGTTAGGGTTTTCATCAAGATAATAAGTTGGTATATGCCATTGTGTAGCAAAGTAAATTTGGATCTTCACGAAGCGCTCATTCTTTGTTTTTATTTCGGTTATTCTTGAGAAAAATTCCCTTTTATAATCATTTACCCTACCTATCAAACAGACCAAGGAAATCTCCTTAGTGGAGGACAACGCTATTTCATCAATCATCTGAATTAATGAATCACCGCTACAAGAGCCGTCATCTAAAATAAGTACACTTTTATCTTTTATAGATTCCAATATGTATTCTGCTGTATGAGTAAACTTCCAACCTTCGGTTGTATTGAATCTTTCAAGCTCAAATATTTCTATCGAGTGATCTTTGAATATTTTATTTTTCAGGACATTAAAATCAAGATACTTCAAGCCGCTATTCTTAGGATAAAAAATTTTCAAATCATTTCCAGAAATTTTTATCCCTTTAAAAAGTCTTTTCAAAAATTCTTCATCTATTGCTTTTATAATATTTTCGGTATTAAAAAAGTATGGATGTATAAGATTATTAAATTTAAAATAGCCTACATATATATTTTCTTCCGAAATCAATTCTAAAAATTCTTGATTCGAGAAAATAACACTTTTGTAATTTGTTTCTTGTATACTTAAGGTAATAGGAAGATTAGTAAACGGGTTGATTCTTATTAGTTGCTTTTTCTTTAAGTCTTCTTTGATTTGAGAATGCTCTCTTCTATATTTCTTTATGGGATAATGAAATAGTGAAACTATTTTGTCAGAATATTTTTTTAAAAATGTTTCTGAATTTTCAAAGGTTCTATCTATTGTATCAACTATTACTGCTGCGGCTACTAACTTTGACTTTTTTTCTTCTAACTTTTGAATTAGTCGATTAGTCAAAGTGCCTGTCGCAATAACATCGCATATTAAAACATAGCTAGACTCCTCTTCGATTTTAAATTTTTCGTCCGTTTCAAACGATAAATAGTTATCTAATAGTATTACGTCCCTCTCTTCAATAAATCCTAAATCGATAAGTGAAAAAATTATTTTATGACTACTTGAAGTAACACCGATATATGTGTATCTTACCCCATCAACTAATTTAGAAAAGAGTCTTCTAAACAGAATTTCGGAAATTAAATTACAATCAGGTCTGTTATTGAGAAGATGAATTATTTCTACAAACTGGTACTGGTAATAATTAGCATTACAAAGATAAAATTCATCTTTTCTTGAGTCTTTGATACAACTATTTTTTTTAATCAAATCATTCACTACATTATTATCAGCTTCCGAATGCTCCTTTTTATAAATCTTCAGAAGCTGCTCTTTTTCGGGCAGTTGGCTATTTAAATTGCCATACTGATCAAAGTAATTTACATGACCTATTACGTTGCCAGGATCATTAAAGTCACTTTTAGTTAAAGAATAACTACTAAGTAGAAGTTCACTAAGTTTATTGCGGTCTACTTCATCATAAATGCCCAGCCATTTTAAATTAATATCATCTTCATCAATCGTGAAATAAATCAGGGGTAATGGATGTATTTTGTAATTTTTTAAAACCGAAGTAAGATTGAGCAACTCTTCTTGTATTTCTTCAACTATCTCTATTGCTGGTGGGTATAGTATAATTACATTGTTGTTTATATTTATTTGGTAGTCAGATAGCAAATAATAAAGTATTTTTTTTGCAAGTCTTTTATCGCTTTCATATCCACGGAAACTGAAGTACGTGGTTCTAATTTCCTCTTTTCTTTGCAACGCTATTCTTATCTGTTTAAGAAGGCTAGAATACAAATCCTCTTTTTTACTTTTTATTTTATTGATTATATGGTAGACGTTCAAGTAATACTTCTTGTTAGAGATATGGCTTGGATATTGAATAGTCGGTTTAATGGCGGAACTGTCAAACTTCTTCATAGAAGAAAAAGCAGGTATGTAAATCGTTATTAAGGTACCAGGAAAATATAATCGTGGATCTCCGAAGTGAGAAAATGCTTTATCAAAATCTTTATTGTTTGAAAAATCATACAAAATTTTCCCATAGTTACTTCTAACTATTATTATTCCCTCATATCGTTTTACAATGCTTAAAAGATCAAATAGACCATGAGGAATATAGAACTCGTAATCATCTTTTTTATCTAATGGATATCTTGATGAATGAGGGTCAAATGCATATTTTAAAACGCTATTATTATCAATAAATAACGTATTTTCTAAGCCAAATTGTTTCTTGTACTGTTCAGTTAATGTTCCGGCAATACCCTTTCCAAAATCTAGAAATGAAAACTCCAGAAAAGATCGATTTCTAAATTCTTCTTTTTCTACATCATAAAAAAAGCCTCTGGTTTCAAGAAATTGTTCTTCTAAGAAATTTTTCTTTAATATCCTTTGAATAGCTTCTTTATCAAATTGTTTCTCGTTAATCTTACCTCTTAATGACAGACTAGTGAAAGCCCAATTATCGGTAGAATTAAATATTGTTGATGAAAAATGGTCGAGGAAGTTTTCATATAGTTCCTTAGCGATAATGGAGGTTAATGTTTCTTTCAAAAATGGGTGTTCACATCTATTTGTGTGAACAATTTCTGTTAAGACATCATTTAATTTAAAAACATGTTTTAAACTGTCTTCAACATCTTTGTCGGTGTAATTATCGATGTAATCTAAACTTACAAATGGAGTAATACCATATCTAGAATATATTTCATTTCGGTTAGGGTAATAATTGTGGATTTCGTTCAAGTGTCTTACAACAATATTGTCAAAACCAAAATATCTAATATAGTCTTGGTTAGGAATAATTTTCCATATGTTCCAAACATCCCAAAGTTCGATTAATTGTTTTGCTACTCTTAAAGGGATTTCATTTATAAAAGTTCCTTTTTTGAAAAATTCAATTTGAAAATCAATATTGTTAGTTACAAAATATTTCAGTAGCCCCGTGAATACCAAAATTTCTTGATTGGAAATCCATTCAACTTTACTAAAATCGAAAATAAAAACGTCTTTTTGTCTTTGTTGCAAGTTCTTAAAAACCCTGTCAACAAAAATGTCTAAACCACGTTCTGTAAATTTTGTGTCAAAGTCTATTCTCATCAGTTACGTTGTATAAAATAAATAATTGAATTTGGATAGGCGAGACTTTTTACATCGCGCAAAAAGAGGCCGTTACCGGAATTCAAAAGACATTGTCATTAATAATTAATAAAATGATTACAATAAATTGCAATGGAAATAGTAGTTAATCTCTGTGTATAATTCTGTCTTTATCTTCCACTACATAGCCTCTCGTTATTGCTACCTCTATTCCTTTTTTTATCGCTCTCTCAACATTACCACCTATTCGCGTAAACCCAAATACTTTTGCTGTTTCTTTTATCACATCTTGCCTGGTCAAGCTAATCTGCTTTTGTAAAACCTCCCGAACTGCGTTTGCAACTTCCTCAGGAGGAAGATCTTCTGCATCTCTTTTTTCCATATCGTTTTCAGGAACCCGGTAGGTGGAAAAAGAATTGGGATCATGGTCTTGTTTCCACAAAAAAATGGTGTTGTCGTGCGCTGTTTTATTGATATCCAATTCTGAAAATAGGCTTTCAAAATGACTGCTTATTCTTGTTCCATTTCTGCTGATACCCCAGGCATTTAAAACTCTTTTGCACAAAAGGTTTTTACTTATAGGTGATTCCACACTTAACACTTCCCGAACTTGTTCCTTAATTATATTTCTACTTGAATAAGTAAGAAAGTCTTCGGATGAATTGCACGAGACGAATTTTAATTTACAAACATTGTATTTGTTTATCTCTTTCTGATTTGATTGCTGAGAGGCGAGAACAATTGTTTCGATTACATCAGTCTGTTTGAGTTCATTGTGGCTTTCCTCAGGTAGTGGAACTTCAATTCCATTTTGCTCTTCCGCCGTTTTTACAGCTTCTACAATACCTTCCATTACTTTTGATGAATCCTCCCACCATTCTATAGACCATACTTTATAAATGGTCCAGCCAAGATATTTAAGAACCTGTGGCTGTATATCTTCTCGGTCTTTTGTTGTATTAGCGTTTAGATAATTTTCCCCGTCACATAAAACGCCAAGAACGTATTCTGCAGGATTGTTTGGATGCACGATAGCGAGATCAATCGTGTAATTTGAACATCCAACATTTACGTCTACCTTATAACCCAATTTTCGTAAACTTTCGGCAAGCAATTTTTGTAAACTGCCCTCTTTCACAGACCTTTCTTTAGATAGCCTTGGTAAAATAGACTTCCCTTTTTCAGCAAATGCAAGAAATGCTTTAAGATCAGCAACCCCCTTTTTGTTCGTTCTCTTAAGGTCAATATCTGTATCGCGCATTACCGAAAAAACTTTCATTTCATACCTGGCCCTGCTTACTGCAACGTTCAATCTCCTCCAGCCTCCGTCCCTGTTTAACGGGCCAAAATTCATATTCAATTTTCCATTTTCGTCGGGCCCATACGTAACTGAAAATAGAATTACATCCCGCTCATCACCCTGAACATTTTCCAGGTTTTTGATGAATAGCGGCTCTTTACTTTCTATTGCTCTTTTTTCTAAATCCGGTTGTTGTGCAAATACCTCATTCAATAAATCGTCAATGAGTATTTGTTGGACAACATTAAAAGTGATTACACCTATACTTTTTTCTGCCAGAAGTGGATCAGTTAATCTTTTGACGATCTCACCTACTTTCGCCAGTGCTTCGGCTTTATTTGTTCCTTGCCTCTCGTAATGCCCCGGTACTTTTTGATAGGTTATTTTAGAAACCAGATCGTCCTTAGATGGGAACGTAAAC
>JAEZRL010000037.1 GCA_023440945.1 Bacteroidota bacterium | reverse complement strand
GAATAACAGATTCAAAAAAATCACTTATCTCTTTTTCTAAACACAACTGCGAAGCATCATATTCACTCAAAGAAAACTCATCCTCATATTTATGCTGCAACTGAGTGGGAAGAGCAGGTAATTTTTTTTGAATCGTTTCTAAAAATTCTTCTGATAAATCAAAGGGAGCCAGGTCTGGTTCCGGAAAATAGCGATAATCATTTGCTTCTTCTTTATCACGAATGGAAAAAGTAGTATCGGTTGCTGCATCAAAGCTTCTTGTTTGCTGAATAATAGAAACACCTTTCTCTGCAATGTCTATCATTCTTTCTATCTCATACTCTATTGCTTTTTTTACATTGCGAATAGAGTTAAGGTTCTTCACTTCCACCTTTGTTCCTAATTTTGTTTCGCCTCTTAAGCGAATGGAAACATTTGCATCGCAACGCAAACTTCCTTCTTCCATATTTCCATCGCAAATGCCTAACCAGCGAACAAGTTTTCTTATTTCTGTTACGTATTGATAGGCTTCATCAGCAGAATGCAGAACAGGTTCTGTAACTATTTCTATCAAAGGAACACCGGCCCTGTTATAATCAACGCAGGTAAAATCATCGTTAATATCGTGAATACTTTTTCCGGCATCTTCTTCCAAATGAATTCTATTCAATTGAACATCCCGCGAACCATTTTCTGTTTTGATTGTTACAAAACCACCAACACAAATGGGCGTTGTATGTTGAGATATTTGGTAACCTTTAGGAAGATCAGGATAAAAATAATTTTTGCGGGCAAAATAATTATAACGTTCAATGCGGCAATTACAGGCAAGTCCCATTTTTATTGCATACTCCACCGCTTTCTTATTGGTTTTAGGAAGTGTGCCCGGGTGACCTAAAGTAATGGCGCTCACATGTGTATTCGGCTCTCCACCAAATGCTGCACTGTCGCCACTGAACAATTTGCTTTCAGTTGCCAGTTGTGCATGAACCTCCAAACCGATCACTGTTTCGTACTTGCTTTTTATATCCATAGCTTTTGCCTGCTAAAAGCTGTAAAGTTATTAATTGAAGTGGAATTAACTGTTAGTTTATGTATAAAGGTGAAGAAGAAAGGGTTACCTGTTTAAATTGTTATTAATACCAGCATCGGTTTTTCATAGCATCGTCCCTTGCGTCGCAATCACTTCATATGTATAACTTGTGGCATCAATTGAGAATCATAGCTTAATAACAACGACAAGAACCTATAGGTTAGAGCCTTATAGCAACTCAATAAGTTTCTTAATAACAATTTCCATAAAACCGCTTTGAACACTTGTTATTTTACTTTCTATCAAATTTTCATTGATTATAAAAATTTTATGAAGGCGTAGTTCGCTCTGTTTTATTAATGATGCTTCCCTGTAGTGTGAGTTTTCAATTACTAAAGAAAGGGCATCGCTTCGAAGTTTAGTGGTAATCTGCATCAAAAGGTAGTTGCCTGTTTGATTCACTATATTATTTGAAATAATTAATGCCGGTCGCAATTTGTTTGCAGAGGCATCGCTAAACGGAAATTTAACCCAAACTATATCTCCTCTTTTATATTTCATTTATTATACATTCTTTGCAACTCGTCATCTTCTTCGCTCATCCACTCTTCCGCTAAAGCTTCTTCAGAAATTAAAGAATAAGCATCCTTCATTCCACTTTGCTTTATTTGTTTTACAAATGAAAGGGATTGCAAAATTTCAGTAAGTTGTTGAGCACCTTCGTCTTCAACAATAACTTCATACTTTTTCATAAGCACAAATTAATCAATAAATTTAACTGATTTGCGAAATAAATTTACTACGGGGGATGGCTTAACTTCAAAATCAAACTCATATTTTCCTTCCTTTCCATCTCCCACTTTTTAAATACCAGAACGAAGGAATAAATAAACATATCCAGTACAGCCACTCACTTGCCCAGCCAACGGTTATTGGCAGTTGCATTACCTCCAGCACTACATAAATGTAAATGCAGTAAAAAAGAATGCTGATACTTTCTGAAAAAAGGTTCATTTTACTGTTGCCCGTTCCTACCACTGCATTCAACCACACTGTTGAAACAGACATTAATATTAATGCAGTTGAAACAATACGCAATACAGGTATGGCATGAATAATAAAATCGTCTCCCTGCTGGTAAATGCTGAGAAATATTTCAGGGATTAGGTTCAGCAACAGGCAAACAACTACAGCAAAACTTACGCTCAGCCTGATTATTTTATGTATCAGTTCTATTACCCTGTGTTCTAATCCCTGGCCTATCACATTACTTACCATAGCATTAGCAGTCGCCGCGAAAGACCAGGTAACACAACCCAATAATCCAAAAATATTACGCATCGTGTTTGAGATTGCAAGATCTCTCTCGCCGTGATGCTCGATGAGGATATAAAAAAACAACCAACTGCAAATACTGATAGCATGTTGCAGGATAAGTGGTGATGATTGAACTAAAATAAGCTTTGTATTTACAGCATCATAAGCATATCGCTTGAAGAGTTGCAGATGTTTGCTTATGCCTTTGCTGCGCATCACTGCAAAAATGGTTATCAGACCTGTAGCCTCTGCAATAATTGATGCAACTGCAGCACCATTAAAACCCATCTTTGGCAAACCCAAATGACCATAGATCAAACCATAATCCAAAACAATATTAGCGATCGTTTCCGCCAATGTTCCAATTACCAGGTAACGCGTTTGATTGATGCCAACAAGCAACGCGTTACGCATCTGGTAAACATATAAAACCGGCAAACCCCAAATGCGAATGAACAAAAAATCAACAGCCATCTGCACATTTGATTCTGTGTGCAGCGACAAGTTCAAAACAGTTGGCGCAATAAAATAAGTGATAATAATTCCAGCTAAAGCTATTAAAAAACCAATTCGAACACCCTGGTTAAAAAGATTACCTATTTCTTCAACCCGGTTTTCTCCGGCCCTTCTTGCTATCAAAGCCTGCAAACCGTTGTTAAGTCCTAAACCGATCACGCCAAAAATCAAATAATAAACGCCTGTTATGCCGGCAACAGCTAAAGGCTGCTCGCCAAGTCCTCCGAGAAAAATATTATTGGTGATAAAATTTATTTGCGGGACAACGAAAGATGCAGCAATAGGCAGAGACATCCGAAGAATTTGCCGGTAGCTGATATCAACCTGCAGTTTGATATGTGAAGCGGGATTGCTCATGATAAGGGAGGCGCAAAACTACACCGGGGAACGAGATAATCAAAAGGAGTTTGAGTAGTAAAATAAAGACAGATTAAACCAATGCTTTTACAAAAGCTTGTGCTTTTTTCAGAATATCATTCGAAGAAGTTTCACTTATTTCTGTTTTCATATTCACGATTGAACTGCCAATACCAAAAGCAACAGCACCTGCTTTTTTGAAAGAAGCAATATTATCCGGTGTAATGCCACCTGTTGGCATTAAAGGAATATGCGGAAGCGGTGCATGTATATCTTTTAAATAATCTGCATTGCCACGGGCAGGAAAAACTTTTATAATATCGCCGCCACCTTCAAATGCAGCAAGAATCTCTGTCGGTGTATAAGCGCCGGGAATGCTTACAGCATTTTGCGCTTTGGTATACTGAATAGTTTCGATATTTAATGTTGGAGAGATGATGAACTTTGCACCTGACGCAATTGCATCTTTTGCCATCGCTGTATTTAAGACAGTTCCTGCACCGATAAGCATTTTATCGCCAAAAGCTTCTGAAAGTTTTTCAATAGAGGACAGAGGATTTGGCGAATTCATTGTTATTTCAATCAATCTTATTCCGCCTTCATACAAAGCCTGAACGATTTGCATAACCTTAGCTGTATCGGCACCCCGAAGAATGCAAACAAGCTGATGATGCAATATCTTTTCTAAATCTGTCATAGAATCACTATTAATGCTCAAATATAGATTGATGAATGGCTTACAAATGCACTTTATAAAATTTATCTTTACCTGCTCTTATGAATCGAATTGACCGTTTAGCTGCCATTGTTATTCAACTTCAATCAAAGCGATTGATAAAGGCGCAGGATATTGCGGAAAAATTCTCCATTAGCTTACGTACAGTGTATCGCGATGTAAATGCTTTGATAGAAGCAGGTGTGCCTGTTATCGGTGAAGCCGGAATTGGTTATCGTTTGATGGATGGTTATAAGCTACCCCCTGTAATGTTTAATGAAGATGAAGCTTCGGCTTTGTTAACCGCAGGCAAACTGATGCAATCATTAAGCGATGAAAGTTCATCAAAACATTATACTTCTGCCCTTGATAAAATAAGAGCGGTTTTAAGGATGACTGAAAAAGAACACATCGAAGAAATTGATGATCATATTGCCGTTGTTTCACATCCCGCAATCGTTTATAAAAAACCTTCTGAATTACATCTTCCTAAAATATTAAAAGCGATCGGTTCATCAATCGTCATCAACATCAATTATACTTCGCTTGAAAAAAATGAAACGTTAAGCAGGAATGTTGAACCAATCGGTATTTATTTCCAGGGAAGTTACTGGTATCTTATTGCTTTTTGTTGTCTGCGAAATGATTACCGGAACTTTCGCACTGATAAAATAGACAAGATCATTTTTACGGACGAAAAGATATGCAAAACACATCCGCCACTGCATAGTTTTTTAAAACAGCTTGCGGAAAAAAGGCAAGTACAAAAAGTGGTGATGGATGTAGAAAGAGATATTGTAAAATATCTTGGCGAGCAGCGATATTATCATGGCTTTATAAAAGAAGAAGAGGCTGATGATATGATACGCATGACTTTTTTATGCGGATCCTTAACCGGTTTTGCAAGATGGTTTATGATGTTTGGGGATCATGCAAAAATTATAGAACCGGGAGAACTGAACGAAGTAATAATAAATGTTGCAAAAAATATTTTAGAAAAAGTGGAACAGGAAGTGGTTGCTTAAAAAAGATTAGGTTACTGGCAAGTTCCAGGAATTTTATCGCGGAAGCAAAATAAATTTTTCCAAAAAACCGAAACACTACTGACATAGGGTTGTCACTTAAGTGTTGTTGCTTTGTGATATCAAAAAAATCAAAAACTATGACATTCATCGAATTTTTTAAAAAGCAATTTGTTGAAGAAGGTGAAACAACACGTAAAATGCTTTCAAGAGTACCGGATGATAAGTTTGATTATAAGCCACATCCAAAAAGCATGGATATGAAAAGGCTTGTAACACACATTGCTGATCTGCCCGGCTGGATTCATATGACCTTCACTACCGATGAAATTGATTTTGCAAAACCATATGAGCAGCCGGAGATCAATAATAATGCAGACCTGATGGCGTATTTTGAAAAAAGATACAATGAGGGATTATCTCAGCTCATCCCGGAAAATGAAGCGCAGTTAGATAAGCCCTGGACGTTAAGAAGCGGGGATAAGATTTTCAGTACTGATCCGAAAATTGAAATTGTAAGGATGTCCCTCAGCCAGCAAATACATCACCGTGCACAATTGGGTGTTTATTTAAGATTATTAAATATACCAATTCCCGGCAGTTATGGACCAAGCGCCGATGAAAACAATTTTATGTAAATAGTAAAAAGTATTATGTGGCTTTTCATTATTTACTCATGTTTGTTCTTTATGCCATTTTAAATGCCGCTGATAAAAGAAAGATAATTAGGTATTTTTGCTATGCATCATCCGCAAGAATTTAAATAGAACTACCATGGACCAGCGGCAAACTTTTCCTAATCTTGAAAGTTTAAGATCAATTCTAAATGATATGATCTTAAAAGGAGAAAAAGCATCTTTTTTATTAGACAGAAACGGTTTGTCGAGAGCAGAAGGTTCTATTCTTTCAATGGAAGAAACACAGCCGGTAGGTGATACCGTAATAAAATTAAATAATGATGAACTCGATTACCTAAAAGAAATAGTGGGTGTGAATGGTATTTTCCGTTCTGATTATACAGAGTGTTAGTAAGAACTTTTTTTCAGTCCAATGCAAATGCAACAAAGGTCATTCAACCGAGAATGACCTTTGTTTGTAAGAAGCAAATATTTATTC
>JAEZRL010000378.1 GCA_023440945.1 Bacteroidota bacterium | reverse complement strand
ATTCCCCGCACTCTTTTTTTACAAGTTCTTCCAGATGATCGCCTATAGCTTTCACCTGTATGCTGCTGGAAGCCTCGCATTTAATAAAAAAATCAGCCACCGCTTCAGGAATCTTCCTTAAGTCGAGCGATATTATATTTTCACCTTTCTTCTCGCGGATAGCTTTAATGATGGTTTTGTAAATTTTAGAATTTGTGGTAAGTTTTGCTACCCTTTTTGGCCGGGCAGCTAATACTGATAATGGTGCCAAATATCAAACAGATTTAAATGAAATAATTTTTATTTTTTTGTCCGGTCTTTCGCTCTTCGTGGCATCGCCTGTTGTGTCACTCACTTCAAGGTTCCGAACAATTATCATCCAACTTTGCAATCTTCTAAAATTCATTTGATGCATAGAAAGACTGCACATCTTAATTTCGCAAAAATAGTAATTCTTTTGCCTGATACATCTTCTCTTTTAACTATTGGTAAACCTTTCACAGAATTACCGGAAGTGGACAGTTCCAACAACTATGCCATGGCACAAATACAATACGGTACAGCCACGCATGGCGCTGTATGGTTTGCACATTATCAAACACAAGGTAAAGGCCGTATGGGAAAGGAATGGAAGGCAGAAACAGGTGCTAATATCATGTTGTCCACAACGCTGGAAACTTCATCCCTGCTGCTTTTCGAACAGTTCTATTTAAGCGCTGCTATTGCTTGGGGTGTATATCATTTTTTCGCTTTTTATGCCGGTGATGAAACAAGTATAAAATGGCCAAACGATATTTACTGGCGTGACAGAAAGGCAGCAGGCATTTTGATAGAGAACAATATCAGGGGCAATAATTGGCAGTGGGCTGTTGCCGGAATGGGCATAAATATTAATCAAACAACTTTTCCTTCTTCGCTTATCAATCCTGTTTCATTAAAACAAATAACCGGCAAAACGTATGATGCGGTTTTACTTGCAAAAGAATTATGCAAACATCTTGATAAAACCTGGCGACAATTGCTTGCAGACAAAGAAGATATTCTTCGGCAATACAATGAGGTTTTATATAAACGCAACCAGCAGGTGCAGTTGAAAAAAGACAATGTAATTATTACTTGTACTATTGATAAGGTTGATGCGTTTGGGCGATTGCACGTAAAAGATGCTGCACACGAAAGTTTTGATTTTGGCGAAGTGCAATGGGTTATTCAATAAACATTACTTCTGTTGAAGTTGTATCGTTTTCCTTTTCTCTTGCGGCTGCTTCAAATTTATTGCGATAGTAACCTTTCTTTATTGATTCAAAAAGGTAGAGTGTTAGAAAACCAAAGATACCATGTTGCTTGTATTGGTGTACATGTGCCAGTTCATGCCTTACCCATTTTTCATTGTTCAAAAATTCCTTTTTCGAACTATTCCATAAATGAATGGTTGTACCAACAACAAGCGCTACGCGTTTTTCTCCCAGTTTTTTCGCCGCTATTTTTGCCAACGAGCTATTTTCTTTAACTCTGACTTTTAGCATCAACAAACACATTTTGTAAAAGAAACCGCTTCGTATTTTTATTTATGAGGAAACTTATCAGCCACTAAATTTAAGCGAATCCCATATTCTAAATAGGCTTTCAATCCATCTAAAACCGTGGTAAAGCCACCGGTGCTGTCTTTGATGGTTTCAATAAGTTTATCGCCTGTAAGACTAAAACCATAATTCTTAATAACGACATAAGTTTTGTCATCGGGCAGCGCCGTAAATTCATAATCAACAGTTGTTGCAGGATCGCCCCATTCGGTTAAAATAAGTTTATTAGGAATGATATTTTTTACAAGCACATTTGTTGAAGCTCCATACATTTCCCAATGCCAGGTAACGGTTTTGCCTGTTTCTAATTGCCCACTTGATTTAGTGAACCAGAAGTTGGTTGTAACGGAAGGATCAATAAATGCATTGAAAACCACATCAACCGGTTTTCTTATCATCATTTGTGTTTCTACTGTTGGCTGGTTGTTCATAATTTTTGATTGTTGTTCTCACAGAAAACACTGAAGGCACAGAATGTTGAGGTAAAGTTATTTTAAATTCAACATATTAGTTTTCTCATTGCTCCATAGCATTACCGAACGATGAACGAACTGCGACGCAACAGAAGCCTCATAGCAATTCAAAAGCCGGGAACAAAAAAAATTTTTCTTCATCTACGTTTCATTATTCAGTTGCACACTTTCTGTCTTTCTTCTTAATCGGATGTTCAGCAGCTCTACAATTAATGAAAAACCGAGACAAGAATAAATAATGCTTTTACTTACTTCCTGGTGCAAGCCACCTGCAATAAGCACTACACCTATTACCACCAAAAATGAAAGTGCCAGCATTTGAAGTGTTGGATGTTGATTAATAATTTTGGTAACCGGGCCTGCGAAAAGCATCATGATGCCAATGGAGATAATTACTGCTATTATCATTACCACCACACTATCAACCAAACCAACGGCGGTTAAAATAGAGTCGAACGAAAACACTGCATCTACCAGAACAATCTGGAAAATAACAGCGCCAAAACCAATGGGTTTACCGTTTTTCTTTACACCGGCTTCATCAGTTCGTCTTAGCTTGTGATGAATTTCAAGGGTACTTTTTACAATTAAAAACACGCCTCCGGCCATTAATATCAAATCCTTAATGCTTAATCCCAATGGTTCTTTTGATAAGCCTTCAATCGCCGGAATGGTTATAACCGGATCTTCCAAACTGATGATCCAATTGATGCACAACAGCAGGCCAATACGAAACAACATTGCTAAAAGCAAACCAATATTTCGTGCAGCACGTTGCCGATTTTTTGGCAATTTGCCTGCTACTATAGAAATGAAGATAATATTATCAATCCCTAAAACAATTTCGAGAAAAGTAAGCGTAAGCAAACTTATCCAGATGGCCGGATTAGCAAAGTCAGGAAAATCAAATTCCATATACTAGATTTATAGTTTAAAGGTTTGCTGGCTCCTGTTCCGTTTCTTTTTTCGCTACACTGTAAACAGGCGTTGCCGGCAAACTGCTTTTCTTTTTTCCAACAAGCAGTTTAAGCAAAACAGGTCCGGTAGTTATTGCTACAATACCGATGATAATCTTTTCAAGATGTTCTTTTGCCCAGGCATTTTCGCCGAGTAAAAAACCTGCTGATACAATCGTGCCAGCCCATAAAAAACTACCGAAAATATTATACACAGAGAATTTTGCCCGATTCATTCTAACCATTCCCGCAACTATTGGGGCAAAAGTGCGGATAATGGGAAGAAAACGTGCCAATATAATGGCACCGCCACCTTTTTTATCGTAAAATGTTTTGGCCTGGTCAATATATTTTCTTTTGAATAGCCACCTGTCTTTTTTAAAAAGCAGACCATCTGATTTTTTTCCAAACCAGTAACCAACAAAATTACCAAATACACCGGCTGCTGTTATCAAAGCAACCCAATAAAAAAGATTGATAACCGGTGTTACAAAAGGAGAAAGTGTATTGGCAATGATCATTCCGGCAATAAAGAGTAGAGAATCGCCGGGCAAGAAAAAGCCAAAGAACAAACCGGTTTCAATAAAAACAATCAGCACTACAATGTACAATCCGCCGTGCTGCATGATCCATTCAGGACTGGTAAGATTTCTTAAAAACTCAATTAATGTTTCCATACTATTCATGTTGTGTTATCAATTACAAAATGCTTCCACCAAATGATGGAAGCATTATAAACAAGCACTAATCAAAGTCAAACAAATCGCCTAAAAAAGATTTCTTTTTATAAGGCTTGTTATGACCATGATGTTTTCCGTAAGCGTTATAACCGGAAGGACCAAAATCCTGTTGGTTTGGATAGTCAGCAGGGGCTTTCTGCGCCGCATATTCAAGCATTTTATCCAGCTCACCTTTATCGAGCCATACACCACGGCATGACGGACAATAATCGATTTCTATATGATTTCTTTCCATCATCAATAATGTTTCATTACAATTCGGGCACTGCATAATTCAATTATTTTTTATTTTCAAATTGATTGATATGGGGTAAAAACAGTTATTGCAAAAGCATGTAATTGCCTGAACAATGAGATTGTTTTTAACGAAAATCACTTATCAAAAAGGAGGTCAGAACGGTTTGTAGCGGAAGAGAAAAGAGTAATACCGTGGAGTTGGTAATAAATCAGCAACGGTTATAGAAGGCTGACGCCAATCCTTTACAGAAAGAACCATTTCATTGCAATGATTGACCTCATTAACAATATGATTGGTTTGTTTTCTGAAAGAAAACGAAGAGTGTTGATTTATATAAGAAGAAGATGTAAGACGGTTTTCCTCTTCAGTTTCTGTGTTGTTAAGATTTTGAAGGCGTAACGAAAGCGACTGCTTATTATCATCCAAAGAATTTTTTATAACAGGTGCAGCCGTACAAACACAATTAAAAAACAGGAAAAGAACAGCAAGTAACCTGCTTTTAAAACCGATATGTTTCTTACCTGCCATATTTAATTGCGTGCTAATTTTATCCGCAAATCTATCAGAAAATTAAAGCATTAAATGTTATTGTTTTAATAAACCCGTTTACCCTTTATGAGAAGAAAGACTATTAAAGAGGGAATAAAAAAACAGAATTTAGCGGTGTTATCCGGGAACTGTATGAGAGCTTAGATTGCTTATATTTATCGTATGTATATTGATTTCATCGACATAGCGTGAGTAAAATGATGTGTGACATGTATCGCTAAGTTATTTACCTGCTTGAGACTATTCACTTTTCTTATAATAAATTTTGATGTTAAAAGATGATTACTCCTTCAACCAAAACATCCCGTGTTACTTCCATTGATGCACTGCGCGGCATTATTATGATCATAATGGCATTGGATCATGTAAGGGATTTCTTTCACATTACTGCTCAAACCGCTGACCCGTTAGATCTTACCACAACAACACCGATCCTTTTC
>JAEZRL010000481.1 GCA_023440945.1 Bacteroidota bacterium | reverse complement strand
TAATAAATTATTAAACATTGTACAGGAAGTAGCAGAAAAAAATGAAATTCCTGTCCTACTGAGAACCGTTAGCAGAAGCACAGGAACAGATAGAGACAGCTTTGCTTTTGCCAACGACGGCTGTCCTTCTGTTTTGATCTCTATTCCTTTGCGTTATATGCATACAACAGTTGAAATGCTGCATAGAGATGATATTGAAAACACGATCAAACTAATGTATGCGACGTTGTTAACCTTAACACCACAAACGAATTTGAGTTATCACGAATAATTGCTGAGAGGCTGTTAAACAGCCTCTTTGTTTTTGTAATTCCTCCCCCAAACAATTTTCTATGCTTAATTTCACTGCTTTCAAAAAGCTTTGAATATGAATGGCGGTTGGCTTACAAATAGAAGAATTGTTATTATTGGTGGTACTTCAGGAATGGGTTTATCTGCAGCGTTGGCTTGTATAAACGAAAATGCAAAAGTCGTAGCTGTAGGCAAAAATCCAGAACATACTATTGAAGCAAATAAACAATTTGAAAATAATGGTATTGCCATAACAGCCGATGCTACAGATGAAGCAACAGCACAACAAGCAATCGAATTATGCTGTCAAAAGTTTGGTGGGATGGATGGATTATATCATGTAGCAGGTGGAAGCGGAAGAAAATTTGGTGATGGCCCTTTACATGAAATGTCTTTGGATGGATGGAATAAAACTTTTCAAATTAATCTTACTTCATTGATGTTATCGAACAAAGCTGCGATAGAATATTTTATCAATAACAACCAGGGCGGTTCTATTGTTAATATTAGTTCTGTCCTTAGCTTCTCCCCTTCTCCAAAATATTTTTCAACACATGCTTATGCCGCGGCAAAATCTGCGGTTATTGGTTTCAGCAAATCTCTTGCAGCTTATTATGCATCTTATAATATCCGTGTCAATGTTATCGCACCGGGATTGATTCAAACACCAATGTCGCAAAGAGCAGCAAATGACGAAACCATTATGCAATTCATCAAAACAAAACAACCTTTGGATGGCGGAAGAATTGGTGTACCGAATGATACAGATGGTGCCGCTGTTTTTTTATTATCTGATCAATCAAAATTTATTACGGGACAAGTACTGGCGGTTGATGGTGGATGGAATGTAAGCGAAGGTCAATACTAAAAGCAATTATTTTAATGGAAACTGTTATAGGAATAGACATTGGCGGCACACGTATTAAAGCTGTGGCATTGGATGACAATAGAAACATTTTGCATCAATCTTATGCACCTACGAATGATGGAGATGAAGCTGTATGGAGAAATGCAGTGCAACAAGCAGTAAATGAATTGAAGAATAAGTTATCTTCTTCAGATTTTGTTATCGGCATTTCTGCACCTGGCATTCCGGATGAAAGAAATTCATGCATCAATTTTATGCCAGGAAGATTACAAGGTCTTGAAAAATTTAACTGGTCTTCATTTCTTCAACATCCAACTTTTGTTATCAACGATGCGGTTGCAGCTTTGATGGCTGAAGCAAAATTGGGTGTTGCGCAAAACAAAAAAAATGTTGTACTGCTTACACTCGGCACGGGTGTTGGCGGTGCTATTTTAATTGATGGGAAACCTTACCAGGGAAATTTTCAGAAAGCAGGACATATTGGTCATATTGTAATTGATGATGAAGGCGCAACAGATGTTA
The DNA here is from genome assembly GCA_023440945.1 of Bacteroidota bacterium. Taxonomy (GTDB): domain Bacteria; phylum Bacteroidota; class Bacteroidia; order Chitinophagales; family Chitinophagaceae; genus JAEZRL01. The sequence goes on along the minus strand of JAEZRL010000481.1, from coordinate 2,063 downwards.
CAGGAATGCCTGGAAGTCTTGAAGATGCAATTGGAAATGTAACGATTCAAAAAAGATCATTGGGGCGTTTCAAAGATACGCATGCATTACTTGAAGCATATAGTAACGGTGATCATTTTGCACAATGGGTTTGGTTAACATCTGTTAGAAAATTAGCAATAGGAATGGCCTCTGTAATTAATATTCTTTCGCCTGAATCTATTGTGCTTGCTGGTGGCATTACAGAAGCCGGAAAAAATTTATTTGAACCTTTGAAAAGCTTTTTATCGCTATATGAATGGAGACCAGACGATCATACAACAGAAATCATAAAAGCAAAATTTGGTGACATGGCTGGTGCTATTGGAGCCGCTTGTTTTGCAATAGAAAAGTCCGGGAAAAATAAAACTGATTAAATTTTCAAGATGAATATAATTGAAGAATACCTTAATAAATGTAAAGAAATTATTACAACTATTGAAACGCAAACATTCTCAATTAATCAAGCTGCAGAATGGTTTGCAGAAACAATACTTGCGGGAAGAATGGTACATGTATTTGGCTCGGGTCACAGCCGCATAATGGTAGAGGAAATGTGGCCTCGTTATGGATCTTTCCCCGGCTTTAATCCCATTGTTGAATTATCGTTGACTTATCACAATAATGTTGTAGGCGCAAACGGGCAAAGACAAGCGATGTTCTTAGAGAACGTTTCTGGTTTTGCAGAACGCATCTTGAGAAATTTTTCGTTGGATAAAAAAGATACCGCCTTGATAATATCTTCAAGCGGGTGCAATATTGTGCCTATCGAAATGGCTGAATTGTTTCAGCAGCAAGAAATTAAAGTTGTTGCTATTGTAACAAAAGCGCATTTGAATGCTTCCATTAGTAGAAGGAAAGATGGTAAGAAATTATCCGATTTTGCTGATCTTGTTTTAGATACCGGCGCTCCTGTTGGTGATTCAATGGTGTATGTTGACGGACTTGAAACGCCCGTTTCTCCCGGTTCTACTGTTGGCGGCGCAATCATTATCAATTCCATAAAAGCACAACTTGCACAATTATTAACACAGGCAGGTGTTCCGCCGAAAGTATTAACGGCATCAGCTATTGTTGGAGATGCAAAAGCAAAACAATTATTCGAAAGTGCTTATGATGAGCATGCCCATCGTTTAGCTAAGCTTTATGCGAATGTTGGAGAAGAATGAAAATTGTTGTTCATAATTAATAGCTTCATGTACACAACCTCCCTCTAACAAAATCCTAAAAAAGCATTTCAATAAAATATTAAGGAAGCTGCAACGTATGTACAATGTATCTTGGTATTTGAATCAGAATTATGCAAAGATTTTTTGTTGCTTTATTATTATTTGTTTTTGTTTCGGTTTCAGCCTCAGCACAACGAGCCAGTAAAAGTGATCTTCAGCAATTGCAGCAATTGGAAGACAGCATGAAAGTTTATTCCAAACAGATGATCTTTGATCCACTGTCCACGCAGAGATTTGAAGCAGATAGTATGTTTATCCGTTTGCTTGTACGAGCTTTACATACACCTCATTCTTTTAATTATCCATTTGATTCTGTTGTAACTGTTTCAAAACTTTATCCACCCGATAGCTCATTCAGAATTTTTACCTGGCAGTTTGAAAAAGATGAAACTTATTTCAGGCAGCAGGGCGCTATACAAATGAATACAAAAGATGGCTCAACAAAGATTTTTCCGCTAATTGATATGTCTGATTTTACCGGCACGCCAACCGATTCAGTTCGTTCCAATCTTAACTGGATTGGCGCCATTTATTATGCCATCATTCAAAAAAGTTTTAAGAATAAAAATTATTATACGCTTCTCGGTTATGATGATAATAACTTCAGCTCTACAAGAAAATGGATTGATGTTTTAACCTTTGATGCAAATGGAAATCCGCAGTTTGGCGGAACTTATTTTAATTATGCTGAAGACAGTTTAAAACCTGCTCAACCCGCATATCGTTTTTTGCTTGAGTATAAAAAAGATGCAAGGGCAAGAATGAATTATGATCGTGAAATGGATATGATCATCTTTGATCATTTAATAAGCGAAA
>JAEZRL010000408.1 GCA_023440945.1 Bacteroidota bacterium | reverse complement strand
ATATGTACTTGCAGGAAATTACTTGTACTCTATTAATATAAAGGGCTTTGCGCCTGGCGATAAACCCATCGATGCTGCAGCATTGGCATACGAGGACATTGGCAGCTTCTCCCTGTCTTATCCGTATAAAAATAATGCTCATGACACACATCCTTACAATCTTACAAAAGGGCCTAACGGAGACTTGTACATTACCGATGCGGGTGCGAATGCCATTATACATCGCAAAGGCCCGGGAATGTATAAGGTATTAGCAGAAGTACCGGGCATAACCAATCCTACACCGATAGGGCCTCCTACAATACAAAGTGTACCCACCGGTATTTTTTATGATGGTCATGATTTTTTAGTAACCACGTTGCTTGGTTTTCCTTTCCCATCCGGTAATGCGCTTATCTATAAGATATCTATGTCCGGTAAAGTAACTGTTTATCAAAAGGGACTAACCAGTCTTGTTGATATTGAAAGAGGAAACTATTTTGGACAATTTGTACTTCAACATGGTAAATTTGGAGCGAAAGGTTTTGAACCAAATACAGGAGCATTAGTGCAGACCAATGGCTCTTCTGCATACACCTTAATAAACAGACTTAATATGCCTGTAGGCCTTAAGCAGGCTGATATGAAAACCTGGTATATTACAAGTTTAGGAGACGGAACATTATTAAAAGCTTCTTATTATTAACCGTAATGATATGCAGGTGGAATGAATGATAAAAACCGGCCATTTTTCCATGAGCCGGTTTTTATATTACTATCATAAATAAAAAAAATTTCTATCTCTTTTTCGCTGCTTTATTGGCCGCTTTTTTTGTTGCCGGTTTTGCTGCCTTTGCTTTTTTAGCAAATGCATCAGGCACTTGTTCTTCTATCATTTTTTTTACTTCTTCCAGTGATAATTTTGACAAATCATCTGCCTCGTATTTTGAACCATCTGCTTTTCTTCCCAGCTTCAGCATCTTTTTTCCAAAACGGATAAAAGCTCCCCAACGACCATTTTCGATAGCTATCTTTTCTGCAGGCCATTGCTGTACAAAACGGTTTGCTTCTTTATGCAGTTTCTTTTCAATAAGTTCGTTAATGTCAGCCTTTGTAAGATTATCAAAATTATATGCTCTTGGTACATTGATGAACAGATCGTTCCATTTAATGAAAGGCCCAAATCTTCCTTTGCCTTTTGTTACCGGTTTATCTTCATAATAGCCAATAGGTGCATCTGCTTTTTGCTTATCGCTTATCAGTTCTATCGCTCTGCCCATATCCATTTCGTACAAATCTTCACCACGGGGAATAGAAATAAACTGTTCACCTAATTTAATATAAGGGCCGAACCTGCCAATGTTTACAGACACCTCCTCACCTTCATATTCACCCAATGTTCGTGGCAATTTAAATAAATCCATTGCTTCATCAAACGTAATGGTTTCAATACTTTGATTCGCCTTTAAACGTGCAAAACGCGGCTTTTCTTCATCGGTAGCTTCGCCGATCTGCACCATCGGGCCATAGCGACCCATACGAGCTACCACTCTTTTGCCTGTTTCAGGATCGGTACCAAGTTCTCTCTCTCCTTTTATGCGTTCCGCGGTTTCAATGGTGTTATCCACATCTTTTTTAAAGGGATGATAAAAGCTGTCCACCATTTTTGTCCACTTCTGTTTGCCATTCGCAATTTCATCAAACTCTTCTTCTATTTTGGCAGTGAAACCGTAATCCATAATATCATCAAAATACTGGTTGAGAAAATCAGTCACTACTAACCCAAGATCAGTAGGGAATAACTTTGATTTTTCTGCGCCGGTAGTTTCATTTTCCTGCGTTTTGTATAATTGATTATTGCGCAAAATCAAAACACGATAATCTCTTTTTACACCTTCTTTATCACGTTTTTCAACATAACCACGTTTTAAAATAGTGGAAATGGTTGGCGCATAAGTAGAAGGTCTTCCAATGCCTAATTCCTCCAGTTTTTTAACCAATGAAGCTTCTGTATATCGTGGTGCAGGACGTGTAAAACGTTCCACGGCTTTCATTTCTTTGAAGTCAAGTTGTTGGCCTGCTCGTAATGGCGGTAACATGCTTTCATTACCATCCTCTTCGGTCATGTCTTCTTCGTCATGATCTTCCATATACACCTTCAAAAAACCATCAAACTTTAATACTTCACCCTGCGCAGTCAGTTCTGCTTTATTGGTTGAGATATTTATTTTGGCAATGGTTTTCTCCAATTCTGCATCCGCCATCTGCGAAGCCATGGTGCGTTTCCATATCAGTTCATACAATCTTCTTGCATCTGTATCTTCAACGCTTAAAGTGCTCATGTAGGTTGGTCTTATCGCCTCATGTGCTTCCTGTGCACTTTCATTTTTTGTGCGGTATTTACGAATCTGCACATATTTATCACCGTATTGCTGACCTATTTGCGCTTTAATGTCAGTTAATGCAGTGTCACTTAAATTAACACTGTCTGTACGCATATAGGTTATCTTACCGCTTTCATATAGCTTTTGGGCAAGCAGCATAGTTTTACTTACGCCATAACCCAATTTTCGGCTTGCTTCCTGTTGCAAAGTAGAGGTTGTGAAAGGTGCCGCAGGAGATTTTCTTGCCGGTTTTACCTGCACATCCTTAACGCTATAAGTAGCTCCGGTGCAACTGCTTAAAAACTTTTCTGCATCTTCAGCGGTGTTTTGTCTGCTGCCTTCTGCTTTAAAGGAAACCGTTTTATTGTTTACATCAGGCGCCGTAAACCACGCTTCGATTTTAAAACTGCTCGAAGTTTTAAAAGCATTTATCTCTCTTTCTCTTTCGGCTATCAATCTTACCGCCACACTTTGTACACGACCCGCACTTAGCGAGTTACGCATGCTCATTTTACGCCACAAAACAGGACTTAACTCAAATCCTACGATCCTGTCCAGTACACGTCTTGCCTGTTGCGCATTTACCAGGTTCATATCCACTCTTCGTGGTGATTGCACTGCTTTTTGTATAGCAGGTTTTGTTATTTCATGAAATACAATCCGCTTTGTGTTTTCAGGATCTAAACCAAGCACTTCGCAAAGATGCCAGCTTATTGCTTCTCCTTCACGATCCTCATCCGTTGCAAGCCATACCTCATTTGATTTTTTGGCCAGTTGTTTCAGCTCTTTCACCACCCTCTGCTTTTCATCCGGAACAATATAACGAGGTTGATAGTTATGCTTTACATCAATTCCCATGTCATCCTTTTCGAGATCCCGGATGTGCCCATAACAGCTTTTCACCTCAAAGTCTTTTCCGAGTATCTTCTCAATCGTCTTTGCTTTGGCTGGTGACTCTACTATTAATAAATTTTTAGCCATTCGTTTGTTTTCTTTTTATTGATACCAGCTTTTGTAATTCTTATCAGCGCCTGTTGTGTCACTCACTTCAGGGTTCCGAACTTCCTTTAGCAAACGCTGCTATTAAATTTTCGTTTCTTCATTATCAACTAATTAAGTTTTCTATGGAAGAAGAAAAATTATTTCTCAAGCTATATCAATTCCTGCAATATTAACTCAATCAATTAAAACACAAAAAATGTTCGCTTTATCAAAAACAGCGGCAGCGGCTTTTGGAATGAAAAATGCATTAATAGTTTTGGATAAAATTTGAAAAATTTATGGCGGGTACACAAAAGAAAAAAACGGTTGTATTAGGTGCTTCTTCCAATCCTTCACGCTACAGTTATCTTGCGGTAAACCGTTTAACGGCGCATGAACATCCTGTTGTTGCCATCGGAAGAAGACCGGGAAAAGTTAGTGAAACAGATATCATTACTGAGCATCCTGCAATCAATGATGTTGATACCATCACTTTATATTTAAATGCACAAAATCAAAAACAGTATTACGATTACATTTTATCGCTTCACCCCAAACGCATCATTTTTAATCCCGGAGCAGAGAACGAAGAATTGAAAAAAATGGCGCAGCAAAACGGCATTCAGCCAATGGAAGCATGTACACTCGTTTTATTAAGCACCGGGCAGTATTAATTATTATTACCTACACGATCTGCTGATTTAAATTCACTATTATCTTCCAAATCCAACAGTAATAATGGTTTCATCATTATTGTCTGCATAAAAAAATTTCCTACATTTATTGCTAAGAATCCTGCGCTTATCCACCGCTGTTAATAATTATATAAACAGTGCGTGATTTTCGAAAGCTTATTATTAACTAAATTTCCGTAAACCATCAATATATGCGTTGGAGAAAATTCAATGGTGAAACCATTAACCTCCCCATCAGAGATGCAGTGGAGGAAGCAATAAAAAGAGAAACGGAAAAAGGTGTTAAACTGAAAGTTTGTATCGGCACCGACAGCCAGGTTAAAGGTGAAGAAACAGAGTTTGCAACCGTTATCGTTTTTTTGCGTGAACACAACGGAGGCTTTATGTACATCCACAACGAAAAAACCAAACAAAAGTTCCACATCAAAGAAAGAATGCTGATGGAAGTTGCAAAAAGCATAGAGATAGCGTATGAACTTTGCAACTTATTCATTCAGCATAATGTGGATATGGAAGTTCATGCAGACATCAATACCAATCCTCAGTTTAAAAGCAACGATGCACTGAAAGAAGCAATGGGATACATTCTTGGAATGGGCTTCGCTTTCAAAGCCAAACCTGAAGCTTTTGCAAGCAGTTGCTGCGCCGATAAAGTTTGTAACTGAGCACAACAAAAGAGAGATTGTAAGAACGGAGCAGCCTCCGTTAGTGACTTCTTTTCGTCAACAACTTCAATTCCCCTTTTCTTCTTTCAAAACAATAGAAGCTTCCTACCTGTAATAAGGATGTATAAACCAATAAACAATTGGGCCCGTTATAGCAACATACAACCATAAAGGCCAGGTATAACGTGCAATTTTTTTATGCTTTACAAATTCAGCAGTAAGAGCACGATAGGCAGTAAATAAAATAAAAGGCAGTATAACTGCAGCTAATAAAATATGTGTAGCAAGAATGATAAAATAAACATTACGGCTGCTGCCTACTGCAGCTTTTTCTTCTGCTGTAACAATGCCATCATGATTTGCATCCCCAAACAACGCTTCACCTGCAAGCAGATGATGTGCAACATAAGACAATAAAAAAACAACCGATAATATCAAAGCCGTAAGCATGATCTTCTTATGTAAAAGATAATTTTTTTTCTTTACAGCGATTAATGCTGCTATAAGTAACAAAGCCGTAATAGTATTGATCACTGCATTTATCAAAGCAAAAATGTGAATATCAAAACCAAGATCTACATTCAGTTTTACTTTTCCTAAAACAACAATAGCTGCAAAGGCGACAAACGAAAAAATACCTATAAACCATTTTGCCTGCTTATCATTTTTTTGGAGCGAAGCCTGTAGCATATCATTCATTCTTTTTAAACCGGTTGTGTTTGTTTTTTCTTTTTCTTAAAAATTAATCCCGTTACTGTAACAACAATAGTGGCACCAATCATGAAAAAGATTGCCATTTGCAACGGACTGAAGGGTAAAGGTCGGGGTGTAGATGGTTTTTCTACTATCAAATAACCAATATCCCTAGCAAGTTGTTTCAGAGACGAAGAATCGGTTCCATCATAATAACCGCGAACCACATAATCTTTATCAAACAATACAAACCTGCCTGTATGAACAAAGTTCGGATCAATGGGTTCATCACTATATTTATCAACTTTCAGTTGTTCAAAAATAAAGTTGTAGATCGTGTCTTTTGGTCCTGTTAAAAACCACCAGTTATCATTGTTGGCGCCGTATTTTTCTGCATACGCTCTTAACTTAGGTACAGAATCATGTTCAGGGTCTATCGTAAAAGAAAGAAATTGCACAAACGAGCTGTCGTTCCGGTGAAATTCATCACCGCCCTTTAAAAACGATTGCTGCATTTTTGCCATGTTGCGTGTAAGTGTAGGACAAATGCTTCCGCAACTTGTAAAAAAGAAATCAGCAACAATCACCTTACCTTTTAAATCGTATAAACTAACGGTATCGCCCAATTGATTCACCAAAGTGATATTGGCCGTCTTATGCCAAATGCTGTCCGTTATAAGTTTACCGTCTTTCACTTTTGTAGTAACAGAATCAAGCAGATAACGGCGTGGCATTTCAATCGCTTTGTTGCTTTCATAACTCAGTATTAAATAACCGACAACAGGAATCAGGATCGCAATACAAAGAGCCAGCAAAGCTTTTTTTGTCATTATTTATAACATTTATAAATCCATTTAACAAAAGCATATTTATGGTATTGGCTTTTGTTTTCTATAGCATCGTCCCTTGTGTCACTCACTTGTACTTATATATGAATGGGCAACAAGGAGTTTAAAATTTCGAGTGCAAAATTACACTCAAACACCCGAAGTATTTGAAAGGCAGATATTTTAGGAGACTGATAACAAAGTGTTAATGGTTAATAGGTGTCAGACACTTGAAAAGTTTCCATCGGAAAATTCTTACGCAAAAAATCTTCATATATTTTTCGCCATTCTATCCATTGCTTGTTCTCTGTAAGAAAATGATTATGCATAATAATAGATAGTTTACCATTCACGCTTTTTATTATGTCATGATAATATTGCATTTCCTTTGCAGCTTCTTCAGCAGACAAATGTTGCTCGAAATACGCATTCGCATCCATGTAACAAAATGGATGAACAAGCAGTTTTGTTTGTTCATCTTTTAAGAGATCATACCAATAAAAAGAAGAAGAAACCGAGGCTCTGAAACCATTGATCGAGCCATAACCCATTGAATATTCATATAGAATTCCTTCGTTAAAAATTTTTCGATAAGTATCCGGCATTTTCATTCTTATATAATGTTGCCGGCTGTGGTGAACCGGCTTATTAATAAACCTACTTAACAAACCTATTTCATCATGCAATAACTGATCATTCTCGCCACTTTGCCAGGATGGATGAATACCGATTGTATATTTTTCAGCATGAGCTTTAATTAATTGCTGCAACAAAGGCGAATAAGGCGAAGTGTTTTTATCATAACCTTTTCTTTTATCGGCAAGCAGGAAAAAATAAACAGGGTGCAGGTTATAAGTTTCGTGCAAACCATTCAGCCATGTATATACATCATGCGGATCTTTTTGTTGCTTTCGCATCGCTTCTATTCTTTCTTTTGCTTTTGAAAATTCTGCTTTCAATACATACCAGCCTGCACGAATTATATTTTGCAAAACATTTTTATCAGCATAAGCAAAAGCGATATCTATATCATAGGTAGGCTGAAATTGAAAGGTTTTCTTTTTGATGGAGAAGCGAAAAGATTTTGATACTAATTCAGTAATAAATTCCTTCAGCCACAATTCAATTAAAGGCTGATGCAAAAAGTCTTCTTTATATGCAAGACTGTTTGTATGTGCATATCTTCCATAATTATCCAACTGCTGCGAAAGATATTCTTCGTACCTCGTAATTAAATAAAAAGAAGCAGAAAAAATATCGAAGGGAATTGTACCTTCTGTCTTAAAAAAAACTTTAAGCTTTTTCCATTCAAAGCAATTAATTGTTTGCGGATAAATATTTGTTTCCATTAAAAGTCCAAATGGTTTTATCCAAACCTCATTTACTTTTAATGGTGCATCAGAATAATTGATTGAAGGTAGTAAAGCGCCTTTATACAATGTTACATCATCTGTAATTTGAAATGCTTCAATGCCTTCAATTTTGCATAGTGTTTCAATTATGTATTTGAACCGGTTGGTTATATGCGACGTATAAATTATTAGCACAACCAAACTTACAGATAGAAAAACGAATAAGAAAAAACTAGAAATAGCTCTGATTATATATTGATCTCAGTGGCCAAAAAGTAAAAACTACTTTTAAAAAGATGCAACCGGTTTTTTTACATCATGATAAAACAAAAAAGTCCAGCCTTTTTTTTCGCCTTCTTCTTTCCATTGCTGACGAAGTTGCATAGCCTTCTTGCCATCATAATCATACTTTGCTACAAACCTGCTTTTCATCTGCTGTAGTTGGGGTGCTTCATCACCACCAAAGAATATTGTTTCGCCATCTTCTTCAATCCAAAATACGTGGTGATAAGGGCTATGCGCACCGGAGATTTGATAATGAATATAATCATCAATTGTTCCGCTGCCATCTAAAAAAACAACTCTTGAATTGTTTTGAAGTAGTGCCACTTCATCTGTTATAAAGGAAGGAAAACCAGTTTCAAATGCATAATCGAATTCCTTTTGCTGCACATAATAAATGGCATTGGGGAAGGCAAGATCGTAATGCCCTAAAT
>JAEZRL010000392.1 GCA_023440945.1 Bacteroidota bacterium | reverse complement strand
CTATTATTCCAGGCGATCCTGATCACAGCGAAATGATTCGTCGTCTTACTCTAAAAGATCCCGAAGAACGGATGCCTTACAAACATGACCCACTCTCCCAGGAAGAAATTGATATTTTAAGCAAATGGATTAAACAAGGTGCAAAATGGGGCGACCACTGGGCCTACGTCCCTGTAAAAAATGAGAAGGTCCCGAAACCAGAAGCAAGTTTATTTGGATTATTTCCAGCGAAAAAAACACCGTGGATAAAGAATGATATTGATTATTTTATTTACGATAAACTTCAACAACAAAATTTACAACCTTCACCTGAAGCAGATAAAGCAACTTTATTAAGAAGAGTAAGCCTTGATCTTACGGGTTTGCCGCCTTCCCCAACACTCGCCCAGAACTTTTTGAATGATAATAGCAGCAACGCTTATGAAAAATTAGTGGATAGCTTGCTTGCCTCTCCACACTTCGGCGAGCACTTCACAGCTATGTGGCTTGACCTTGCGCGTTATGCGGATACAAAAGGGTATGAACGTGATGACAGCAGGCAGATATGGAAATACCGCGATTGGCTGATAAAAGCTTTTAATAACGATAAGCCTTACGATCAGTTTTTGATTGACCAACTCGCCGGTGATCTTTTGCCAAATGCTTCAGATGAACAATTTATTGCCACTGCTTTTAATCGCAATACTTTAACCAATGATGAAGGTGGAACTGATAATGAAGAATTTCGAACTGCTGCCATTTTAGACCGTGTAAACACAACCTGGGAAGCATTGATGGGAACTACTTTTGCCTGCGTGCAATGTCATAGTCATCCTTATGATCCGTTTCGTCATGAAGATTATTATAAATTCATGGCATTCTTCAACGATACAAGAGATGAGGACACTTATGATGATTATCCCTTGTTGCGCCAATTCAAATCAGAAGACAGCATCAAATTAACCGAAGTAGTAAACTGGCTTAAACAAAATACTTCGAAGGAAGAAGCAAAGCGGGTTTATCTATTTTTGAAAACCTGGGAGCCCTCTATTAATTCTATACAGGCAGACAGTTTTGTCAACAGTGAGTTAAGCGACACAAAATGGCTTGTATTTCGCAACAACGCCATTACACGTTTAAAGAATGTTGACCTTGATCAAAAAAGCCAGTTGATCTATCGTTACAGCGGTTATCTTCCGGGAGGCGTTTGGACGATCCATCTTGATAAACCTGACGGGCCTGTTTTAAAAACCATCCAACCTGAAAAAACCAAGGGATGGGAAATCACCAGCGTTGAATTTCCTGTTGCAACCGGTGTTCATGATCTTTATTTTACTTACCATAATTCCAATTTAAAAAAGCCGACAGATAACGGCATTTTATTCGACTGGTTTTATTTCACGCATCCAGTTGAAGGAAAAGATAAAAAAGGTTATGAAGATATTCACCAAAAATTCTGGCAGTTATTGAATGCCGAAGTCTCAACGACGCCAATCATGATGGATAATCCTAAAGACCTTCATCGCACAACCTATGTTTTTGAAAAAGGTAACTGGCTGGTAAAAGGGGAAACTGTGCAACCTGATGTTCCTCACTCTTTAAATCCATTTCCAAGAAATGCTCCGCGCAATCGACTTGGTTTAGCTAAATGGTTAACCAGTAAACAAAATCCGCTTACGGCAAGAACCATCGTAAATCGTTTATGGGAGCAATTGTTTGGTGCGGGGCTGGTTGAAACGCTGGAAGACATGGGCACACAAGGCGCCTTGCCAACGCATAGAGAACTGCTGGATCATCTTTCCTGGAATTTTATGAACACTTACAACTGGAGCATAAAAAGATTATTAAAGGAAATCGTGATTAGTGCCACGTACAGGCAGGATGCAAAAGTTTTAAAAGATGCATTGGAAAAAGATCCGTATAACAAATGGCACGAAAGAGGAGCAAGGGTGAGGTTATCTGCCGAACAGGTAAGAGACCAGGCGCTCGTTATAAGCGGTTTACTTTCAGAGAAAATGTACGGACCCAGCGTAATGCCGTGGCAACCTTTGGGAATATGGAAATCACCCTGGAACGGCCAGGATTGGGTGATGAGTGAAGGAGAGGATCAATACCGCCGTTCTGTTTATACTTACTGGAAACGTTCTGCACCTTATCCTGCCATGATAACATTTGATGCAGCATCGAGAGAGCTGTGCACACCACGGCGTATCCGAACCAATACACCTTTACAGGCTTTGGTAACGTTGAATGATTCAGGTTATCTTGACGCATCCCGCCATTTCGCTTTTAGGATGCAGCAAGAATCAAAAAGCAATAATCCCGAAGACTGGATAAGCAAAGGATATGAACTGGCAATGTTCAAACTCATTGCGAAAACTAAACTCGCAATACTTGAAGCATTGTATAATAAAGCTTTGATGCAATTTAAAAATGATAAAGAAAAAACCTGCGAAATGATTGGCGGAATTAATGAAGAGCACACAAATCCGGAGACAGCAGCATTGATTGTGGTTGCGAATGCAATGCTGAATTTGGATGAACTGGTGACGAAGAATTAAAGGCCTGAACCGGGATTTATAGGATGGATATGATGGAGAGGATTTTGTTACAGGCTGAAGTGCGAATGGCATCGCCGGTTGTGTCACTCACTTAGGCATTCCGGAAAGAGATGAGCAATGAAGTAACTAATACCGGGTTGCAGGTTTCAAAACATTCAACATGACAACACTTAAAAAGCAAACTGAAATGACCTATACTGATGAACTGGTAATTAGCAAAATTTATGTGATACGAGGTCAAAAAGTGATGCTTGACCAGGATTTGGCGGAAATGTATGGAGTTGCGACAAAAGTGCTTAAACAGGCAGTTAAGAGAAATATAGATCGGTTCCCGGAAGATTTTATGTTTGAGCTGACAAAAGAAGAGTTACAAATTTGGAGGTCATAATTTGTGACCTCCAATTCAACCAATAAGATGGGGTTACGATATCCTCCATTTGCTTTTACAGAACAAGGCGTCGCTATGCTGTCAAGCGTTTTAAACAGCGCTATAGCTATACAGGTAAACATACAGATCATACGGGTGTTTACGAAAATGAGAGAATTATTATTAACTAATAAAGAGATCTTATTGAAACTGGAAAGAATGGAAAAAGATGTTTCACAAAATAAACAAGATATTTCTTTAATTTTTGAAGCGCTGAAACAACTATTAACACCGGCGTCTGAAAAAAGAAGAATGATAGGCTTTAAAACGAGTGATGATTAAATCTTGTCTTATTTGTTCAACAACGATCAAGGTGTTGAAGAGTGCGACGCAACAAAAGTTGAATTGAAAAACAAAAGTTGGGTTCATAAAAAATTGCCATGACACAAAAAGAATTACATAACCAGCGTTTGGTAAATGAGGCGAATACAAAAGCGCTTCAGTTTATAACACGCAGGCATTTTTTAAGGGAAAGTGCAATGGGTTTTGGCGCTTTGGCTTTGGGCTCGTTATTGCAAGCCTGCGGAACGAGTTCGGCAAAAACGGCAAACAGCATTGCCTTTGACCCGGCTCATCCTTTGGCGCCGAAAATGCCGATGTTTGCTGCAAGAGCGAAAAATGTTATTTACTTGCACATGGCTGGAGCCCCCTCCCAACTGGAATTATTCGATTACAAACCTGACCTTGCAAAACTTGACGGTCAACTGTGCCCTCAATCTTTATTGGAGGGAAAGCGATTTGCATTTATACGAGGCGTACCAAAAATGTTAGGTCCGCAGGCAAAATTTGCACAGCACGGACAAAGCGGAGCATGGGTAAGCGAAAACATGCCTCACCTGGCTTCAATAGTAGATGAAATAACATTTCTAAAGGCCTGCACAACGGATCAGTTTAACCATGGTCCGGCACAGTTACTGGTACATACCGGCGGCGCAAGATTAGGCAGGCCAAGCTTGGGATCGTGGGTAACATACGGACTTGGAACAGAAAATCAAAACCTCCCGGGATTTGTTGTTTTAACCTCCGGCGGGAAGTTTCCGGATGCAGGCAAAAGTGTTTGGGGCAGTGGTTTTTTACCCAGTGTTTACCAGGGGGTTCAATGCAG
>JAEZRL010000374.1 GCA_023440945.1 Bacteroidota bacterium | reverse complement strand
AAATAATGATTTGATGAACTCACCCCGATCTATGGACAAAGATGTAAATGATGGATTACTTTTTGTTCTATTTGCTGATACAATTTTAGGAAACATTGTCGCCGGTTCATTTGTTTCTCTTATAACTGCCTATACTTATAAAAGAGACCAGGCTAGCGATAAAGCTAAGATATAAGACCTATTATCTGCGACTTGCTATCAATAAATTAAGGTCAGTGTACTTAAGATCGAAACGCTGACTGATATAAAAATTGGTAAGATGACCTTTGTATAAATAAATGCCATGGCGAAGATTAAAATTGTGCCATAACATTTCATCTAATCCACCTACATCTCCAGCATCCAATAACAAGGGCATTAATACATTGCTGATGGCCTGGCTTGCTGTTCTTGCAAAACCACTTGCAATATTCGGAACGCAATAATGTATCACATCATGTTTTCGAAAAACAGGATGCTGATGGGTTGTAATCTCACTTGTTTCGAAACAGCCGCCGCGGTCAATGCTAACATCAATTATAACACTGCCTGGCCGCATAGCTGCTACCATTTCTTCTGTTACAACAATCGGACTGCGGCCGTTTTCATTTCTTAATGCGCCGACTGCTACTTCGCAGGTCTTTAATTGTTTGGCTAATATTTTAGGTTCGATAACACTTGTCCAAACACGCATGCCGAGATTATTCTGCAAACGTTTTAAACTGTATACATTGTTATCAAAAACTTTTACAGATGCACCCAATGCCAAAGCGGTTCGTGTAGCAAATTCCCCAACGACACCTGCCCCTATAATAATAACTTTAGTCGGCGGAATACCACTTATGCCACCTAATAAAACACCTTTTCCTCCATCAATCGCACTGCCAAGGTATTGACCTGCTATAAGCATTACAGCTCCACCTGCAATCTCACTCATGCTTCGGACAATCGGATACGTACCACTATCATCTTTCAAATTCTCAAAACCAAGCGCCGTTATACGCTTCTCCATCATCTTATCAATCAAGCCTTTTTTTAGAAACGAGATATGTATCGGTGAAATAATGGTTTGATTCATTTGCAAATAAGGCAGGTCATCTTCTACAACAGGAGCGCTTTTAATCAGTATCGGCGCCTTGAAAACCTCGGCTTTATCGTAAGCAATTTTTGCTCCTGCCTCGCTGTAATCTTTATCGGTAAACTTGCTGCCTTCACCGGCTTTGGTCTCCATGATAACATCGTGACCGTTGTTAACTAATACGCTTACTGCTTCAGGCACTAAAGCAATTCTGTTTTCCTGGTATGCCGTTTCTTTTGGAATACCGATATACAGTTTTGCTCCTTTTGGCTTTACATCAAGTGTTTCTTCTAATGTTTCATAACTGATAGACGGGCTTACAATAGGTTTTGCAGATGCCATGTTGCTAATAATTTACAGAAATTTTTGGTACCGGGGGGAAGAAATGCT
The DNA here is from genome assembly GCA_023440945.1 of Bacteroidota bacterium. Classification (GTDB taxonomy): domain Bacteria; phylum Bacteroidota; class Bacteroidia; order Chitinophagales; family Chitinophagaceae; genus JAEZRL01. The sequence continues at coordinate 1,305 of JAEZRL010000374.1, read as the reverse complement.
ATTAAGCTTCTGTTGTGTCACTCACTTGTACTGTAACAATTCTATTGAGCTTTGAAAAGCTTCGTTTCAATTTTTCTTTCGTCCTTCGTACTTCCATTTTTTACTTTTTGCAGGTAATAAAACTACTTCATTTTGGGCAAATCAGCCGCAGAAAGTCTGCGGGTTGTATCGTCAATTATTTCGATGGTTAATTGCAAAACGGAAGAAGGCAAAATACCTGGAGCTTTATTGGGCCATTCAATAAAGCAAATATTACCGCTCAGCAAACAATCTTCAACGCCTGCCTGTATCGCTTCTTCTTCATTTTTTAAACGATACCAGTCCATGTGATAAATGGCACCTGCTACCTCGCTTTGATATTCATTAATGATGGCAAAGGTTGGACTGCTAACTTGGTCTTTCACCTTTAAATATTCACACAAAGCATGAATAAAAGTTGTTTTGCCTGCGCCCATTGGTGCATTAAAAGCCCATATTTTATATTCACTCAACTGCTCCCAGGCTTTTTGAGCGGCGTAATCAATATCAATCTGTGTAAAACTGATGTTCATGCTGCAAACCTACAGCATTGAAGTAAACCAATAAGGTCTGTAAAAAACCTTATAGATTTTAAATTTTTGCAACAAGGTGTAAAAGATATTTCTGTAATCGCAAAATATCCCTGTTGAAGGCTTGGTAATTTCGCAGTAATAAAAGTGCTGAAGTTATGATGAGTAAAGAACAGGACGTACAAGTGAGTGACACAACGAAGCTGAGTAAAGCCACTCAGCCCGAAACTAAAAACAATGATGAAAAAATAAACTGGAAAGTTCAGGGCATGAGCTGTACCAATTGTGCACTCACAATTGATAAATATTTGCAAGAAAAGGGTTTGAAAAATGTGAAAGTTAATTTCATTGGCGGCGATGTAAGCTTTGATAAGCCTGAAAGTATAAACACTTCTGACATTGCAAAGGGCATAAACAGTCTTGGCTATAAAGTTGAAGGCAGCGAAACTGAAAGCACACAAAGCAAGCCTATTTTCAAGAATCATTTACAACGTTTTTTGTTCTGTCTTGTTTTTACACTGCCTCTGATGCTGCACATGTTTGGCGTTCACATTCCTTTTCTCATGAATGGTTATGTTCAGCTTGCATTAACGATACCGGTGTTTGTTGTGGGTATGGATTTTTTTGGAAGAAGCGCTATAAAAAGTTTATTTAAAGGCATTCCAAACATGAATGTACTGATCGCTTTGGGGGCTGTTGCTTCGTTTCTTTACAGTTTATATGGAACGCTTACCGGGCAGGCAGAACAGTTTATGTT
>JAEZRL010000358.1 GCA_023440945.1 Bacteroidota bacterium | reverse complement strand
TATTCTTCTGCTCAATAGCCTAAGGTCGTTTGAATTACTGCTGCTAAGCGAGCAAAAAGTTAGCGCTAAGGCGGGTTAGCCGCATAGCTGTGAGCCGATGTTACATGTCGCTGTACTTCACTTTATAAGCAGCATAAGAACGCTATTTCTATAAACAAACTTTAGCACCAATATATTTTACTTTCATATTCAAAAGAAACGGTATTGTCATTTTTAAACCTGTTAAAAAGAAGCTTTATCTCGTGCATTAATTTATCATATTGTTCGCCTGATTTTGGGCAATAAGAAGATGATCGCAGTCTTCCAACCAATCCGGTGAAATCAAGAATCTGCCTGTTCTCCAGGGAAATCTTATTTAGTGCTTTTGGAGAAAAAAATTGGGCGATAATATCCTCATTGATATTTCTGTGATTAACAAATCTGTATTCCGGTATATTATCATAAAGAACTTGTTCATACTCCTGCTGAAAAGAGCTTTTTGTGCTGCGTTCATTCCAGGCTAAAATTATATTTCCTTTTTCTCTAAGAATTCTGCTGAATTCAACCTTGTTTTTTTCCTTGTCGAACCAATGAAAAGCCTGCCCGCTAAAAACCACGTCAACACTGTTATCTTCTAAGTTTGTTTGCTCCGCAGAGCCGTTAACGCTTTTAAAATTTTTAAAACCGGATAACAGTTGTTCCGCAGCCTCCCTCATTTCTTTATTTGGCTCTATGCCCATAACGGTATAACCGTTTTTTGAAAAAGGCATGGAAGAAATGCCTGTACCCGAGCCGATATCGGCAACAAGTTGAGCGGGATTTATTTTTACAACTTCTTCTAATATGCGAACAAGATCATTGGGGTAATTAGGACGATATTTAATATAATCTTCTACCCTGTCAGAAAATCTTTTTGTACTGTCTGTCATAAATTATTCTTCTAACAAATCGTAGTCGAAACGCTACGTTTGATCTTGGTCGTGATTTCCATACACTAAATTATTTATCCCCTCAATTAATAGGGGTAAATATCCTGTTCCAGTTTATCTTCCAGTTGTCACCATGACTAAACCATACAAACGATGGTTTACCTACAATATGTGTTTCCGGAACAAAGCCCCAATACCTGCTGTCCTGGCTGTTTTGACGGTTATCACCCATCATCCAGTAATAACTGTACTTAAAAGTGTAAGTATCAGTTTGCCTGCCGTTAATCAAAAATTTACCATTTACAGTCTCCAATTTATTGTGTTCATAAACCGTTATTAATCTTTCATACAATGCAATATTGTCCCACGTTAATGTTATGGTTGCGCCTTTCTTTGGAATAGTGAGCGGACCATAATTATCAAGACTCCATTTATAAACAGATGGCTGAAAAGGAAACAGCTCAAGGTTTACCGCTTTGCTGATATACTTTGTAATACTTTTTACATTGGGTTGTGCTTTCAGCTTTTCCAGGTTAACAGAACTCAGGTTCATCAAATATTTGTTGTTATCCATAGCAAATACATCACCGTTTTTTTCCTGGTAACCCCCCGACACATCATTGTCTTCAAGAATAAAATGGAGTTCGTTTTCCAGGAACTCTCTTGAAAAAGGCGAACCATTTGTCTCAACTATGTAATGCACTTCTGCTTCCGGCGGCATGGCTACTTTCTTATCGTTTACAAAAACATCACCATCTTTTATCTGTAAAACATCACCGCCAACTGCTATACATCTTTTGATATAATTATCTGTTTTATCGGGTGGATGAACAAGAATGGGAAAGTCAGCCATCAAAGCATCCCTGTTTCCTTTGTATTGATCCCGCAGAATATCATAATACAGTATTTTGCTTCCATAATCAGGTGAATTGATAACGGTATCACCTACAGGCAGGTTAAACACAACAATATCGTTACGCTTCACGTTTGTATAACCCGGCAAACGTTTATAAGGAAGTTCGATCCATGTAAGATAAGAAGGTGTTGTTTCCAATCCGGGCAGGGTATTGTGTACAAAAGGAAAGCTGAGTGGTGTTTGAGGAAGACGCGGACCGTAACTCATTTTATTGACAAAAAGATAATCACCTGTCATTAACGTCCGTTCCATGCTGCCACTTGGTATGGCGTAAGCTTCGAAAATAAAGGTGCGTATAAGGGTTGCCGCAACAACGGCAAACACGGCAGCATCCGCCCATTCATGCAACGTTGATTTCTTATGCGCTTTGACAAACTTCTCCCCTAAAAACTTTTCTTCTTTTGAATAACCAACATAAGGGAGATATATAAACGGTACAATCACAACAAGGGCATGATCCAGGAAAGACAGCTTGCCAAAGTTCATTACAAAAATGATGGTGATCCAGATGCTGATAAACTGCCCGGCGATCGGAATGAATTGTAACCAAAACCAGAACTTTTTGATGTTGCATTTCTTTACAATATACCAGGTATTGTAAAAAGGTATAAGGGCTTTCCAGGGTGCAATGCCGGCTTTTTTAAACATGCCATACATACCGATATGCCAGCCAATAATAGCGAGTGTAAAAATGAGCCATCCCATAGTTGCAGTTTTAAAGGTGATAGAAGATGAGGTTAGATAATACGATCCTGAAATTACTTATTGCAATATTTAAGTAAAACCAGTTCATGTATTTTAACAACTGTTTGGATAGCGTTATTGGATGATTTTACAATAGTGATTCGAAGAACAGGAAGCTACCAACACCCGGAAAGAATTGCGTACTATTTTGTAAGACGTCTCTTTTATTTCAAATACTTTTCTTTCACAAACGCATACCAGTCTTTGCTGAACACATCATCTGTAACATTAAAAGTCTTTTTCAAATCTCCATAGTTTTTGATAAGTGTTATAAGACCATCTTGACTGTATTGTGTTAAGATGTATTCAATAATTGTATAACCGCAACTATATATCTTTCCACCTTTCAAACGGCTATTAAGTTCTGCAATACCAGGATATTGACCGTTGTTTAAATAAGGCAATGTTTTTGGGTCTGTAAATTGATCAGCTTCATATACACTTACCGCTTCCCAAAGCCAGGTAGGAAAGGTTGCAAATTTTTTATCAAAGTCCTTTGAGTTTACCGGTTGCGCTTCGTTATCTAAAAGCAATTTCAAGGTTACCGTATGAGCAAACTCATGAACAGCAACTTTTTTGTTATCCTTTTCTCCCCAGGCCTGTTCAACAAAATGAAGTTTTGAAATACCTTCTATATTGCCCGAACCACTCCAGTTGCCGGTAGCTTTTATATACCTCCATCTTTCAGCATAAATATTTGTTTCAATAGTTGGGGAAGGCTCTGTTTTCAAATCATTGCCTATTCTTGAATAACTCTTTTCCAATGCATCTGCAAGCTGAATAATTGTGGCTGTGTCAATGCTGCTGCTAAAAAGAAAAGTGAAGTGTTGTGTTTTGATCTCTTTCCTGCTTTCGGGAATAAAATAGATAATTAAAAGAACGAGGATTAAAATGGTGAATACTAAAAGAACTTTTTTGATTTTTTTCATTTAGTGGAGATGATTAAGGAACAGGAAACAATTTAGCACTATTTCATACTTCAGCCGCAGACGTTATTTCTTATGCTGCATAATGGTTTTGAAGTTATTGGTGAAGAACATCAACAACGGCGAGGAATAATAGAAATGAATTTACTGAAAGTGATGAAGCCATTGATTGATGTTATGAACAATCTGAGGAGTTTTGGCTATACCTTCATTGAGAATAGTTTTTATGGCTTCCTTTTTCAACACATCAAAAATCTCATGAAACAGTTTGTTACTTGCGGCTTTTACATCAGATGCCAATTTTGATAAAGCAGAAACAAATCCTTTCTTCGTAAGTTTCGGAATATTTTCTTTTAAACTATCAATTTCTTGGATTAAGAA